>JAKAHI010000027.1 GCA_021815065.1 bacterium
AATGAAAACAAGGATGTGTGGGTTGTTTTCAACGGGGAGATCTACAACTTTCAAAAGCTGAGGAATCAACTGAAAAAGGACCACCGGTTTGTTTCCAACAGCGATACGGAGGTTATTGTCCACCTCTACGAGCAATACGGCGAAAACGCCATAGCAATGCTCGACGGTATGTTTGCAATAGCCCTCTACGATCAGAAGAAGCACCGGCTTATCCTTGCCCGGGACCGGGTCGGGAAAAAACCGCTCTACTATTATTATGACAGGGAAAAAATGATATTTGCCTCGGAGATAAAGGCTATTCTGCCCTTACTTTCCGCAAAGGACATTGCCATAAACGAGCAGACCCTGCCATTCTACCTCGTGTACGGGTATTCCAGACCGCCGCAGACCTTTTATAAAGGAATAAACCAGCTTGCACCTGCAAACTATGCCCTCTACAAGAATGACGGAAGCATGGAAATAAAAAGCTACTGGTCTTTGAAGGAACACATCCTGAACAATGACACACCGGCGCGTGAATTCACGAAAGAAGACCCTATGCTCCGGTTTAAGCTTACCGAGGCCGTAAAGAACAGGCTTATTTCGGATGTGCCGCTCGGCGCATTTTTAAGCGGCGGTGTAGATTCAAGTATCGTGACGGGTCTGATGAGCAGGCTCACGGACGAACCCGTAAAGACATTCTCGATAGGGTTTTCCGAGGATCCACGGTACGACGAAACGGCATATGCAAACATCGTTGCCAAGCGGTTCAAAACAGACCATCATGTTTTCGTCGTTACGCCGTCAACCATAGATCTTATCGACAAAATCATTTATCATTATGACGAGCCGTTCGGCGATGCGTCGGCAATACCGACCTATATTGTATCCAACCTCACGCGCCAGCATGTGACCGTGGCACTGAACGGTGACGGCGGCGACGAACTGTTCGCAGGGTATACACGGTTTATCGCTGCAACGATGTCGGAGAGAATTCCCCCTCTTATGCGTAAGCTGCTTTCGGACGTGTCCGAACTCATCCATGCGCCCCATTCGGAAAAGAGCCTGCTGGCAAGGTCAAAACGGCTGCTCTCCGTGTTAAACAAACCTCTCCTGGAAAGATATCTGAACTGGATATCGTACACGAGGTTCGATGATGTTGCGAACCTGGTTAATCCAGCGGTGTTCTCCGGATCCGTTCAATACAAGTATAAGGACGATGTGTATTCTTACTTTACGCAGCACCTCAAGGGTATGGAAGGAACATCCCTGCTGACACAACTGCTCTATCTGAATTTTAAAACGTACTTACCCGACGATCTGCTCGTTAAGATGGACAGGATGAGCATGGCAAACAGCCTCGAGGGGAGGTCGCCTTTCCTTGACCGGGAGCTCATTGAGTATGCGTTTACCATTCCGGACGATCTGAAATTGAAAGGGTTCAATACGAAATATAACCTCAAACAAACGTTCAAGGACATCCTGCCGAAAGAGGTCATGCGCCGGGGTAAAATGGGGTTTGGGGTCCCGCTGGGGGCATGGTTCAGAACAAAGCTCAAGGACTACCTCCAGGAACATATCATTTCAGGGGATCCGGAGATCAATACCTATCTCAATGCAAAAGAAGTCCAGCGTATTTTTCATGAACACCAGCAGGGCGTACGGGATCACGGCTTAAAATTATGGATGTTTTTGTCCCTTGAATTATGGCTGAGGAATTTAAAGAAAGGAACTATACAATGATTAAACAATTGGATTTGTCGGAACAGTACAAAAAACTGAATGTCGAAATTCTTGACAGGGTAAAACAGGTTTTCGAGACACAGCAATTCGTTATGGGCAATTTTGTCGGCGAGTTTGAGAAGGCGTGCGCGGACTACCTTGATGCAAAACACGCCATCAGCGTTGCATCGGGTTCCGATGCATTGTTGATAGCCCTTTTGTCCATAGGTATCCAAAAGGGTGACAAGGTCATAACGACCCCGTTCACGTTCTTTGCAACGGCCTCGGCGATAACAAGGCTTGGCGGAATACCCCTGTTCGTGGACATAGAACCGGAAACATTCAATATATCCGTGCCTGCAATCGAACAGGCACTGAAAAAAAACCGCGGGGTAAAAGCAATACTGCCCGTGCACCTGTACGGCAGGAGCGCTGATATGGAAGGAATCATGAAGCTTGCAAAAAAGTTCCGGGTACGGGTCGTAGAAGATGCAGCGCAGGCATTCGGGGCCAGAAGCAG
Source organism: bacterium (assembly GCA_021815065.1). Taxonomy (GTDB): domain Bacteria; phylum JAMCPX01; class JAMCPX01; order JAMCPX01; family JAMCPX01; genus JAJYLM01. The sequence continues at coordinate 2,222 of JAKAHI010000027.1, forward strand.
GTACAACAATGAATACAGGAAAGCAGGCACTATAGGCGACATCGGCTGTTTTTCTTTTTATCCGACGAAGAACCTTGGCGGCGCAGGCGACGGCGGTATGATGGTGACGAACAACGACAAGCTTGCAGCACTTTTAAAAATGCTCAGGGCGCACGGTTCTCCCGAAAGGTACGTGCATAAATATCATGGGATCAACAGCAGGCTTGATGCCCTCCAGGCTGTCGTACTGTCGGTAAAACTAAACCATATAGAACAGTGGAACCATACAAGGATGGAGCTCGCGCGAAGGTACAACGATCTCTTCTCCGGAGCAGGACTGACCGGCAGCATAACCTGCCCCGATGTGCCGGACGATCTGACCCATATAGTGCATCAGTACACCGTGCGGATAAAAAACAGGGACGGCATCCGGCAGGCGTTAAAGGAAGACGGTATCGGAACGGAGGTTTATTATCCCATCCCGCTGCATCTGCAGCCTGTTTTCAAATACCTCGGCTATAAAAAGGGGAGTTTAAAACAAACCGAGCTTGCGGCAAAAGAAGTGTTAAGCCTTCCCCTGTATCCGGAGATGACCGTAGAACAGCAGGTACAGGTCGTCGATAGCTTTAAAAAGATTCAAGAGTCAGGATTCAAAACTAAAAATTCAAAATGACGGTTGAAGTGATTGTATTTGTTTTTATTTTCGGCATGCTCATCGGAAGCTTCCTCAACGTCGTGATCTACAGGCTGCCGGAGCACCAATCCATAGTAAGCCCGGGGTCCCATTGTCCTCATTGCGGCAAACCGATAAAACCCTATGACAATATCCCGCTCGTGAGTTATATAATCCTGCGCGGCAGGTGCAGGTACTGCGGGAACAGGATTTCCCTCAGGTATCCTGCCGTAGAACTTATAACCGGGCTGCTTGCTGCAGGTTTGTTTATAAAATACGGACTGACCATTGACCTGATGGTGTTTTTTATACTCACTGCCGGTCTTACAGCAATTACTTTCATAGATATCGATCACGGTATTATCCCGAACACCCTGTCGTATCCAGGCATTATCATAGGTTTTGCATCGAGCTTCTTCGTGAGCATAAACAATCCGATCAGCTCCGTCATAGGCATGCTGACCGGCGCAGGAATCCTGTTTGTCACGGCCTTCACCTATAAGGCGGTTACCGGCGTAGAAGGCATGGGCATGGGTGACGTAAAGCTGATGGCAGCGATCGGGGCGTTCCTTGGATGGGAAGCGGCAATATTCACCGTTATCATAAGTGCATGCATAGGTGCACTCGCAGGGATAGCTCTCATACTTTTTGCAGGCAAGGGCAGGAGATATGCTATTCCGTACGGCCCTTTTATATCGCTATCTGCCGTTGTTTATCTTTTTTATGGACATGCCTTGATCTCTTTGTACCTAAGGATGATAGGCTATGCTTAGAGGTCTGAGAACCAGGGTCATCCTTATTCAGAGTACGGTCATAGCAGCAGCCTTGCTCCTGATGGGAATGGTACTGTATCAGATCCAGAAAAATGATATTATCCGGCAATTTGCAGATAATGCTCAAACAACGCAAAGACTTATCCGGAGCCAGATGCAGGGAAACGGACTCGATCTCAGGAAGGTTGCCCGGGGTGTGCAAGCAGCCCGTGTTTCTCCCCTGTTTTCAAGTATACAACTGACGGAAAGCAGCGATAAGCCCGCGATCGCAAAAATGACGCAGGGTCTTCCGCCTGCATTCTCAGAAAAGGTGCAATTGCTTCTTACAGAATGCAAACCTGGTTTCATGAATATGTCGAACATGCACCTTATCAGCGTTGCGCCTGTTTACGAGTCGCACGGCGCCTGCATAAGCCTCGCCATAGTATCAAACAGGGCGTACCTTATGCAAAGGCTTTTTTTGCTTATAGAGGTCCTCGGTGCATACATACTGTTCAATTTTATTATTTTAAGCATAATCGCATGGTTTATCATTGACCGGTACGCCGTTATGCCGCTGCGCAGGATTGAGCAGGCAGTGGAAGGGGTAAGCAGCGGCGATTATCCTCAAATGAAGGAGATGCCGGATGCCAAAGAACTGCACCAGATCGTAAAGGCTTTCAACACCATGACATCGGCCATTCAAGCGAAAGAACAGCGTCTCAAAAATACCATTCAGGAGTTGAAAGAAATGCAGTCCCTCATCATACAACGGGAGAAACTTGCGACCATCGGCAGTTTTGTATCCGCCATATCGCATGAAATCGGTAATCCGTTGAGTGCAATAATCTCCCTGCTTGAATCGGTAAAAACAGCAATACCCTCAGTTCAGAAAGGAGCTGATCGTGAATCCGGCCGCGCGCAGGATGGCCGGCCGGCAGATATGATAGGCCGCTCCCTGAATGAAGCGTACAGAATAGATGCATTGATAAAACAACTGCTTTTATATGTACGGCAAAAACCGCCGGTCTTCCTCGACGTCAATATAAAGGCCCTTTGCGACGACGTGCTCGTCAGCTCAGGGCTGGTAAGGGATCTAAAAGATGTCGGGATTTCGCTCGATGTTGCGGCCGGTACCGTGTGGAAAACAGACTATGAAAAACTGCGGCAGGTGCTTTTAAACCTTGTCACGAACGCCGTCGACGCAATGCAGGGACGGGGGAGGCTTGCCATAAAAGCAGCGGTCAACGGCGGGCAGCTCATTCTCGATGTTTCCGATACGGGAGAAGGCATCGAAAAGGCACACCTTGAAAAGATCTTCGATCCGTTTTTTACGACCAAGGGTTCGGGGAAAGGAACAGGCCTCGGGCTTGCCATAGTTAAAAATAGTGTTCAGGATCTTCATGGAGAAATATCGGTTGTAAGCAAAAAAGGCGAAGGTACGGTATTTACGATAAAGCTCTCTTTGGTCCCGATTGCAAATTTACATCATGTATAAGCCCTTGTAATACGGAATTTACACAGAGGGTATACCCTTGAGACAAGGAGGAACAAAATGAAAAGATTAAAACTAAAATTAAAGGGTAACTGTCCGTTGTTGGCAACGGATATAAGGTTGAAAATAATAAGGATGCTGAGCGGCATTGCCTTGCCGGGACTTGCCGCAGTTATGCTGGGTCTGCTGGCATTACCGCGTGCCGCTGTTGCAGGGCAGCCCCTGAGCGGGGCCGGCTCGACATTCGTTTATCCGGTTATGACAAAATGGTCGTACGAATACGCACAAAAAACCGGTGTTAAAATCAACTATCAACCCATTGGCAGCGGCGGAGGAATCCAGCAGATCATAGCAAAGACCGTTGATTTTGGCGCAAGTGATGCACCGCTTACCGCACAGATGATGAAGGAGCACGGGCTTATGCAGATGCCGGATACTTCCGGAGGTGTTGCGATAGCATATAACATACCCGGCGTTGGGAAAGGGCTCAAGTTCACCCCCGGGCTTTTAGCGGACATCTACCTCGGCAAGATAACCAATTGGAATGACCCGAGAATAAAGGCTGTCAACCCCGATGTAAAATTGCCGGACTTCCCGGTCATCGTTGTCCACCGGTCGGATGGCAGCGGCACAACATTTATTTTCACCTCATATCTCAGTGATGTAAGTCCGGATTGGGCAAAGAAGGTCGGCAGGTCGATATCCGTAAACTGGCCGGTTGGCATTGGCGGCAAAGGGAATCCCGGTGTTGCAGGTTTCATCACCAAAACACGGGGCAGCGTAGGTTATGTCGAGCTGGCATATGTACTGCAAAACAGTATGACCTATGGACCCGTGGAAAACAAGTCCGGTGCGTTCGTGTGGCCTACCATCGCATCATCACAGGCAGCGGCCGCAACGGTAAAGAGGATTCCCGCCGATTTCAACATAATGTTTGTCAATGCACCGGGGAAAGACTCTTACCCCATTGCAGGGTTTACCTATCTGATTATCTACAAGCACCAGACGAATCCCGGGAAGGCACATGAGCTTCTGGATTTTGTCAAATGGATTTATACGGCGCAGGGTCAGGCCATGGCGAAATCCCTTGATTACGTTCCACTGCCCGCGAGTCTTATTCACAAGATAAACGAGCAGCTCAAAGAGGTAACGATTCAAAAATAAGGATTGACATTGCGGGGAATTTTATGACGGGGGAGGTCAGGGCAAAAGGCTTTTACGCAGCGCTGTTATCTTTTCGACCAATGCCTGCGTTGTCGATGTTATGACCTCACCCGTTTTTCTTACCTTGATCTCCACGACACCTTCGTTCTTAAATTTTTTTCCTATGACGATCCTCACCGGAAAGCCAAGGAGGTCCGCATCCTTCAGTTTCATGCCGGGGGAGATGTCCCGGTCGTCGTAGATGATGTCAAATCCCCTGTCCTTCATTTCCCTGTACACAGCCTCTGCAGTGTCGCTTATGTCCTTGTCCTTCATATTGATGGCTATGAGCTCTATTTCGTACGGGGCTATGGTTATCGGGAAAATAATCCCGTCATTGTCGTTATTTTGTTCAATGGAGGCTGCAAGGGTCCTGCCCACGCCTATGCCATAGCACCCCATAACAAAGGGCTTTGACACGCCGCTTTCATCGAGGAATTCCGCATGCATCTTGAGTGAATATTTTGTACCGAGCTTGAATATGTGGCCGACCTCTATGCCCCTCGTGATACCCAGAGGTTTAAAACAATGCGGGCATTGGTCACCGGCGACGGCGTTCCGTATATCCGCGATCAAGGCCGGTTGGAAATCCTTGCCGGGGGTGATCCCCGTATAGTGATGGTCGTCCTGATTTGCACCGGCGACAGCGTTGCGCATGGCTGCTATTTCCCTGTCCGCAATAATTTTTATTTTCAACCCGACGGGACCAATCGAGCCCGCATGAGCTCCGGAAATCCCGACACAGTCCGCATCGGTGGCAAGCTGTACCTCGTTTGCGTTGAGCGCGTTTTTCAATTTTATCGGGTTGAGTTCACGGTCGCCGCGAACAAGAGCAGCGACGAAGGTATCGTCTGCTTTTACGATCATGGTTTTTATGATGTCCGAAGACCGGACCTTGAGAAACCCGGAAACCTCTTCCACGGTGTGCTTGCCGGGTGTTTCGACCAATGCAGGGGCAGGACTCTCTTCGCCTGCTGTGCCGGTACCGGAATCCGGATATCCTATTTCCGCCTTCTCCACGTTTGCGGCATACCCGCACGCTTCACAGGAGACTATGGCCTCTTCGCCGGTGTTTGCAAGGACCATAAATTCATGCGAGAATTTTCCGCCTATGGTCCCGGTATCTGCCTCAACAGCCCTGAAATTGAGTCCGCATTGTTTGAATATCCAGTTGTACGCATCGTACATTCTCTGATATGTTTTATTGGCCTGCTCTTCATCCATGTCAAAACTATATCCGTCTTTCATGATGAATTCCCTGCCGCGCATAAGTCCGAATCTCGGTCTGATCTCGTCCCTGAACTTCGGGGCAATCTGGTAGAGGTTCAAGGGCAGTTGCTTGTACGACTGAACATCATTCCGCACAAGATCGACGATGGCTTCTTCGTGCGTCGGACCCAGGGTAAACCATTTTTCGTGCCTGTCCTGAAACCGCAGAAGCTCCTTTCCGTACGCCTGCCACCTCCCGCTCTCCTCCCAGAGGTCTTTCTGGAGAACAAGCGGCAGTAAAACCTCCCGGGCACCCCACGTGCTCATGCCTTCCCGGATGATATTCGAGATCTTCTGTATCGACCTCAGGCCAAGAGGTAAATAGGAGTATATGCCGGACGAGAGTTTTCTGATAAGCCCGGCCCTGAACAAAAGTTTGTGGCTTATGATTTCCGCATCCTTTGGCGCATCTTTTAATGTCGGTATGAATGTCTGAGTAAATTTCATATTTTTTTCCTGTCCTGTTTAAAAATAGTTGCAATCGCACTCTTTGTTGCAAGCACCCGTTCTTTGCTTTTTGCAAATATAAACCTTAACCTTAAAAATGCAATAAGAAAATTTGCCGGTAATAAATATGTTGTATTATTATCGGATATGTGCTTTTTATAGGAGAAAGTCTTTACAAGGAAGATTTATATTGCTATCCTATGAAAAGGACGAAGCAGGGGGCAATGGTTGAAGATGATTCGGATGCAAATGCATCTTAAAATAATAAAGGAGGAGTAAAAATGGCTACAAAGAAGAAAGCTGCAAAATCAAAGAGGAAGCCAAATCCTGAATTCATGAAACCCATGGAGATCAGCGAGGAATTGGCATTAGTAGTAGGAAGCAAGCCGCTACCGAGGACCCAGGTTGTCAAGAAACTCTGGGAGTACATCAAGAAACACAAGCTGCAGGACACAAAGAACAAGAGAAATATCAACGCCGACGAAAACCTGAAAGCTGTCTTCGGAGGGAAGAAAACTGTATCAATGTTCGAAATGACAAAGCTCGTAAGCAAACACCTCAGTTAATTGAGCGCATCTTCGGTTTATTAAATAACAGATCATTCGGCAGCGGCAGAGAGCATCTGCCGCTGCAACATTTAAAATCTCTTCCCCGGAAAAACAATTTCCTCACATAACGTTTGACAATTTTGTCAAACACGGATAGATTATCCACACCCTGCAAGTTATCCCTGCTGCGAACAAGACACCGGGTAATAGCCGGACGAAGGTAAAAGCCGCCGGGGCCTGAGATACGAATGACGGATAACGCAGTATCATAAAATTTGAGGAGGCAAAAATGGCTATAGACAAAAAATTTATTGGTAAGAAATACCCTCCGGTAGAGTATGAGGTGTGCAAGGAAAAGGTCAAGGAGTATGCAACAGCTATAGGGGATCTTAACCCGCTGTACATCGATGAACAAAAAGCAAAGGAGAGCCGTTACAAAGGTATCGTAGCACCGCCGATGTTCGCTGTCGTTTATACAAAGGACGCCGTTGCAGAGGTTATGTTTGACCGTGAACTCGCATTAAATCTGCCCATGCTCGTCCATGGGGAGCAGGAGTATGAATTTATAGGTGTCGTAAGGCCGGGAGACGTCATCATCACAGAAGCCTACGTCGCCGATATCTATGAAAAGGGAGACAAGGATTTTGTTGTTGCAGGAGGCATCTCGAAGAAAAAATCAGACGGGAGTATTGTCACGAAAGGCAAGTGGACGTTTGTAATAAGAAGATAATTATAAGGAGGCTATTATGGCATTAACTGCAAAGATCGGAGATATATTCACCTTACAAAAAGAGGTAGACAAATACAGACCTATTTTTTACGCCGGGGCTTCGGGAGATTTTAACCCCATCCACATAGATGCGGAATTCGGTAAAATGGTTGGCCTGGGAGGCGCAATACTCCAGGGCCTGTGTACCATGGCGTTTGTAATGCAAACGGTATCCGAATGGTCTCATGACCCTTACAAAGTCAAGAAGCTCAAGGTAAGATTTGCAAAACCGGTCATTCCG
>JAKAHI010000028.1 GCA_021815065.1 bacterium
CTGCCCAGCCACCGGCCGGACAAACACCCCGGCTGGAGGAGCAACAGGCAAAAGAGAAGCCAAATCCTGTACCGGGTAAAAGAGAAAGTGTTAAAGAGGTACGGCGAGAGCGGGTTTCGTCGTTGCCGCAGAGGAAGGTGTCTCGAAATAAGACAGAGCCCATACAACAAGAAGTTGCAAGTGCGGTACCCCAGCCGCCACCTCAGCCTTCACCCGAAGCTGTTGCACGGGAATTGATACGATCCATTATCAACAGGCAAAAGCAGGCGATGATAACAAAAAATGTGCCGCTTGCGCTTCAGGACATTGCCGGCAACAATGAGCAAAACAAGAGGGCACTGGAAGATTATTTTAACCGGTATGAAAAAATAGATGTCAATTTTTCGAATATTTCAATAAATGTTTCGGGCAGCAGCGCAACAGCGGTGATGGACCAGAGGACATCTATCGTTACCAAAAGCCTTATACCGCAGACGATAACGGAATTGACCAGGGTACAATGGACATTCATAGAAGAGGACAATCGGTGGCTCATCAGCGGTACCCAGATACTGTCAAAGATGAAAGACAAATAGATTCCTGAAAATTGCATACATAAAATCCATGAAAACAGACTATACGCCGTACATGAAGCTTGCCATCAGGCTTGGAAAGAAGGCCGAAGGCATGACATCTCCCAACCCGCTGGTAGGGGCTGTAATTATTGATCAACAGGGAAAGATTATTGGTAAAGGATTTCATAAAATGGCAGGTCAGCCGCATGCAGAGGTCATGGCTTTAAGGGACGCGGGCAAGGTACCCGCAGGAAGTACCATGATTGTAACCCTTGAGCCGTGCAATCACTTCGGCAGGACACCCCCGTGTACACTTGCTTTGAAGCAATCCGGGATAAAAAGGGTTGTTATTGCCAATAAAGATCCCAATCCCGGTGTAAAAGGCGGCGGTGCTGCCTATCTTAGAAAAGCGGGTATAGAGGTCATCGACAGCGTATGCCGGCAGGAGGCCGCCCGTTTAAACGAGGCGTACTTCAAACAGGTAAAAACGTCGTTGCCCTTCATAAGTGTGAAGCTCGCCATGAGCCTGGACGGCAGGATCGCTGCGCATGACGGCTCATCAAAATGGATTACCTCCGAATATTCGAGACGCATTGCACATAAATTAAGAAACACCGTTGATGCCGTTGTCGTTGGCGCCGGCACGATAAAAAAAGACAACCCGGAACTCACGGTCAGGCATGTCAGGGTACGAAACAGGCCGCTGTACAGGGTTATATTCGACACGCACCTCAGCACGCCGCTTCATGCGAAGGTCGTTACAAATCAGAGCACCCTGTATAAAACCATAATTCTTACGGCAAGCAATAACAGTCAACGTGCACGGACTTTCGAACACAGGGGTGCCGAGGTTATCAGGATAAGAACCAGCGGCGGTATGCTGTCATTGCAGGATGCGTTGAATTTTCTCGGCAAAAGGTTTATGCATATACTGGTTGAAGGCGGTGCAGGATTGGTTGGCAGCTTTGTGAAGGCAAGACAGGTTGACAAGTTCCATATATTCATCGCACCCAAAATTATCGGTGCGGACGGCATATATCCTTTTCAAGGAGTTTTTTTGAAGAGTATGAACAATGTTCTCGAGCTGAAAGACGTACAGTTAAGCACTCACGGCGGTGATTGCCTTTTTCAGGGCTATCCGCGATGGTGACGGCATGTTTACGGGACTGATAGAATCTACCGGTATTGTGCAGCGCATTGAGAAAAAAGATGCGGGCGCGTTGATTGCCGTCAAAATTGAATCTCTTCCCGGAGCAGGGAAGGGCGACAGTATTGCAGTAAACGGTGCATGCCTTACCCTGACATCCCTGGTGAACGGCATATATACATTCGATGTATCATACGAAACCATGCAGAAGTCGGCATTTGATCGCGTAAACGCGGGCGATGTTGTTAATATAGAAATGCCGCGAAGGGTTTCTGACATGCTTCATGGGCATATCGTCAACGGTCATATAGACGGTACCGCGATCGTTACCGGCATACGGTCATCCGGCAGATATCACATCGTTACATTTGAATTATCCGCAAAAACGCCTTATCTTGTGGAGAAGGGCTTTATAGCAGTGGACGGCATAAGCGTTACGCCCTATGATGTAAAAGAACGGATGTTCACCATTTCTGTCATTCCCTATACCTACGAACACACGAACCTGAAGATGAAGAAATCAGGAGAGCCGGTTAATATAGAGTTTGATATTATTGCAAAATACGTTGAAAGTATGTTGAATAGAAACACAGGTAATAAGATAACCGAGACATTTTTAAAAGAGAGAGGATTTGCGTAATGCCCATAATAAGCGTGGAAAAAGCGATAGAAGAAATAAAACAAGGCAAGATGGTGGTTCTCGTTGATGACGAGAACAGGGAAAACGAGGGTGATCTCGCCATAGCAGCGGAAAAGGTAACTCCGGATATCATAAATTTTATGGCAACCTACGGCAGGGGGCTTATCTGTCTTTCCATGACAGAGGAAAGACTCAGCGAGCTGCAGATATCTTTGATGGTTAATGAAAACACATCGAGGTTCGGGACCGCATTTACCGTATCCATTGACGGAAGAGAAGGTGTTACAACCGGCATATCGGCGTATGACAGGGCGCGTACAATTCAAATTGCAATAGACGGCCAGGCAAAGCCAGGGGACCTTGTGCGGCCGGGGCATATCTTCCCTCTTCAGTACAAGAAAGGCGGCGTACTTGCAAGGGCGGGACAGACGGAAGGTTCGGTCGATCTTGCCAAGCTCTCCGGCCTCAAGCCTGCAGCGGTCATCTGTGAGATAATGAAGGACGACGGAACAATGGCGAGGATGCCGGATCTCGAGGAGTTTTCTCTTAAACACAACATAGGGATTGTAACCATAGCGGATATTATTCAATACAGAATGAAACAGGAAAGATTCGTGAAAAAGGTTGCAGAGGCCGATGTCGCGACGGAATTTGGCGGGATTTTTAAGGCAATGGTATACGAAAACGACCTTGACAACAATCAGCACCTGCTGATGGTTAAGGGTGATGTGAAGACCGGTGAGCCGGTACTGGTCAGGGTCCATTCGGAGTGCGTTACCGGAGATGTGTTCGGTTCATTGCGGTGCGATTGCGGGAACCAGCTCCATGAAGCCATGAAGATCATAAAGAAAGAGGGCAGGGGTGCAATACTCTATTTGAGGCAGGAAGGCAGGGGCATTGGCCTTGCCAACAAGATACTGACCTATAAACTCCAGGATAACGGGCTCGATACCGTCGAGGCAAATCATGCGCTCGGACTGCCCGCAGACCTGAGGGATTACGGTATCGGGGCACAGATCCTTGCCGATGCCGGTATAAAGAAAATGAGACTTATGACCAACAACCCCAAAAAGCTCCATGCGCTTGCAGGCTATGGACTTGAGGTCGTAGAAAGGGTTTCGATAGAGATTGCCCCGAATGACATAAACAAAAGATATTTAAAAACAAAACAGGACAAGATGGGGCATATCCTGCATATAAAGTAAGAGAAGGAGGTCACATGAAGATAATCGAAGGCAGGTTAAAAGGCGAAGGCCTGAAAATAGGCATCGTTGTAAGCAGGTTCAATCATTTTATAACGGACAGACTTGTTGATGGTGCACTGGATGCACTGAAGAGGCTTGGCGTAAGAGAGGACGATATCACGATAGTGAAGGTTCCCGGTGCCTTTGAGATCCCCCTTTTCGCGAAGGAACTCGCACGCAAGGATCTCAACGCCGTGATTGCACTGAGCGCCATAATCAAAGGCGGGACATCTCATTATGAGTATATCGCATCGGAGCTGGCAAAAGGTATTGCACATGCGTCCCTTGAGCTGGATTTCCCTATTGTTTACGGAGTACTGACTACGGAGTCGATAGAAGAAGCGATAGAACGGGCGGGTACAAAGCAGGGTAACAAAGGGTATGAGGCTGCGATGACTGCAATCGAACTTGCCAATCTGAAAAAGGAAATGAATAAAGAGAACAGCGGGAAATGGGAAAAAGAGAAGAAAGAGAAGCGCTCCTGAGGGCATTGTACAGCGTAGACATCCTTGATGATTATGAAGAAGATTCTGTACGGCTGTTTGCAGGGAGAAACAAGTGGGATCAGGTGACCTTGAACAAGATGCTGGGGATTGTGTCAAAACTTGGTACCATAGATAATTTCATAACGAAACATCTTAAAAACTGGACTATTGCAAGAATCGCGATCATCGATAAGAGCATATTGAGGCTTGCAATATACGAGCTCATGTTCGAAGCCCAGACACCGATGAAAGTCATTATCAACGAGGCAGTGGAGATAGCGAAGAAATACGGCACCAAGGACTCCTTTACTTTTATAAATGCAGTGCTTGATACAATAGCAAAAGAGATCGGCAGGACAGCGTGAGTCTTGAGATAAATCTCGACACATCGTTCGATAGAATTTTTCAGGAGCCGATCGTACTTTTGCTGTTCGATGAACGGCTTCCCCTTCACGGGTTTCCGGGCATCGTAGACTGGGAACTCTGCGGCGAACTCTCGAGGATGATAGCCGAAAGAAAATTCGAGGGCAAGGAAAAAGCCCGGATGATCCTCTATCTGAGAAGTTCCTGTCATCACGGAAGGAAGGTACTGGTGTACGGGCTAGGGAAAAAAAACACGTTGACATCGAATAAATTATCGATGCTGACGGAGGATCTTTTAGTTGCACTTTCCAATTTATCTTTATACAATGTGGTACACGTTATGCCCTCTCTGTACGATCTCAACTCCGATGTGCAGGGTTTGCTGGCGGGCGCTGCATACACCATTCTTAAATTTACGTCCGCGGAGGACAGAGAATACAGGTTCTGGCTGATGTGGGACGGTGTATCGCGATCCGATATTGTTAATTCATTTAAGGGTGCAACCGGTATCTTGCCGGATGCCCCTTTGTCTATAATAGAAAAGGAGGATTGAAGCATGAAGAAATCTCGTATACTCGGGGTAGGAAGATATTTACCGGAAAAGATCGTAACAAATTTCGATCTTGAGAAGATGATGGACACAACGGACGAATGGATACGGCAGCGCACCGGCATCGAGCAGCGCCGATTCGCGGCCGAGGGTGAAGGTGCCGCACTCATGGGAGCACGGGCAGGGGAAGAGGCCATTAAGAACGCAGGCTTAAAGAAAGAGGATATTGATTTTATCATTTTTGCGACATTGAGCCCGGATTACAACTTTCCCGGTTCCGGTGTTTTTGTTCAGGATTTGCTCGGTATTGAGCCCATCGGGGCGCTTGATGTACGAAACCAGTGTACGGGGTTCATCTACAGTCTTTCGATAGCAGATCAGTTCATTAAGACCGGCATGTACAAACATATCCTGGTCATCGGGTCGGAGGTCCATTCTACGGGCAATGAATTTACGACGAGGGGCAGGGATGTGGCCGTGCTCTTTGGAGACGGTGCAGGTGCCGTTGTGGTTGGAGAGAGTGAGGATGAAAAAAGAGGTATACTTTCGACCCATCTTCATTCAGAGGGGAAGTATGCGAAAGAACTCTGGGTCGAGGCGCCGGCAAGTATTCTTCACCCGCGGCTGACCCAGGAGATGCTGGATCAGGGCAGGCATTATCCGAAGATGAACGGAAAAAATGTGTATAAACATGCAGTCACGAGAATGCCGGAGGTAATTATGGAGGCCTTGAATGCAAACGGATATAAAATTTCCGATATAGACCTGCTTGTCCCGCATCAGGCAAATATGAGAATCAATGAATATGTCGCAGGTACGCTCGGCATAGCCCCTGAAAAGGTGGTTCATAATATTCAAAAATACGGGAACACGACGGCAGCTACCATACCGCTGTGTTTCTATGATGCAATCGAGGACGGCAGATTAAAACCGGGGACGCTGGTATGTGTTGCGGCATTCGGTGCAGGGTTTACCTGGGCATCATCGTTACTGAGATGGTAGTAGAGAAAATATATTTAGAAAATATTATCTCTGTCATTATACGTGACGCGGGTCCGGATGATCTTGATGCGATTCTTGCGGTTGAGGAATCGTCGTACGTGCAGCCGTGGTCAAGGAACCTTATAGAGGGCAGCCTGGAAAATCCCAGGGCATTTCATTTCGTCGCCTGTGGCGGTACGGAAAGCAACGTTCATGGATTTATACTGAACCTGCTTCTTGTAGACGAACTCCACATCCTGAACATTGCCGTCGGTCCGTCCTTCAGACGGTGCGGTATCGGCAGCAGGCTTCTCGAAACATCATTAACTACAGCGCAGAAGCGGGGTGCGAAGACGGCGTTCCTTGAGGTGCGGCGTTCCAACATCCAGGCATTGACACTGTATATAAAACATGGATTCAAAGTGATTGGCGTCAGAAGAGGATATTATTCCGATAACAGGGAAGATGCCCTGGTCATGAAAAAGTCCATGTAAGGCGGAATATTCGGATGAAGGTGCAGCTGACACATAACGGTATCGTTACCTCTATAAAAAAAATAAAACAGGATTATATCCTGCTATCCGTCACGATAGACCGCAGACCTGCATTCAGACCGGGACAATTTATGATGATGCAGGTTTCGGACAGCTACGATCCCCTTCTCCTGCGGCCCTTCAGCATACTCGATGAAAATGACGGCGTATACAGGTTCCTGATCAAGATCGTTGGAAGAGGAACACGGCTCATCGCGGATTTTACCTGCGGCAAAAGTGTGTTTCTCACAGGCCCTTTTGGCAATGGTTTCCCGCAGGAGACCGGAGGAAGTGCACTTGTTGCTGCAGGCGGTGTCGGCATTGCTTCTGTTTATGCCTTTCTCCAGATGCTGCACAAACAGGGTGTTCCGTATGAGCTTATCTATGGGGCGAGGACAAAGGACGAACTGGTCCTGCTGGACCTGTTGAAGCCGCATCATCCCCTGCTGTCCACGGATGACGGCTCACAGGGGTATCACGGCAGGCTGACGGACGTTTTAAAGAAAAAGATCCGTCCGGAGCATACCGTTTTTGCCTGCGGTCCTATGCCCATGCTTGCGGTTGTTAAAAATATAACTCTTCAACAAAAGGCCGCGTGTTATCTGTCGCTTGAAGCGAGGATGGCATGCGGTTTCGGGGTTTGCCTCGGGTGTACGATCTTCGATACCAGCGGTAATACAAAAAGGGTATGCAAGGATGGCCCGGTGTTTGAAGCAGGGGAGGTTTCGTTTGGAAAACAAACTGCGAAAAATCGTTGACGCATTGGCCCCTGCGCTCGTGGAACTTTCTCATGACCTGTCCGCACACCCCGAGGTTGCACTCGAGGAATACAGGACGAGGGACGTTCTGAGTGAATTCTTACACAGGTACGGCTTCGACCTGCAAAAGGGTGTTGGAGGTCTCAAGACGTCTTTCGTTGCGCATAACGGGAAAGCACGGCATCCTGCAATCGCGTATATCGCGGAGATGGACGCGCTGCCTTCCCTGGGTCATGCGTGCGGCCATAATGTCAACAGTGCCATCAGTGTTGGTGCTGCAGCGGCATTAGCAAAAGCGGTCGGCACGGACGCCGCGCGTATAGCAGTCATCGGCACGCCTGCGGAAGAGACAGGATATGGAAAGCCTGTCTTAATTCAGCACGGTGTATTTAAAGCGTACGATGTTGCCATGATGAGCCACGCCTCTACAAAACGGATGAGTTACCGGCACATGCTTGCATTAAAAAAGATACGGATCAGGTTCAAAGGCCGGGCGGCACACGCGGCAACATATCCAGAAGAAGGCAGGGACGCACTATCCGCCCTCATCCTGTCGATAAATACCATCAACAGTATGCGCTCATCGTTCAAGCCGTACATGCGGGCGAACGGCATTATAACGCACGGCGGCACTGCCCCCAATATCATTCCCGATTTTGCAGAGGCATATTATTTCCTCCGCGCGATAACCATGGACGAGCTCGAAGAACTGATGCAGTGGATAAAAAATGCGGTGTATGGAGCTGCAAAGGCAACGGGAACCAAGGCCGGGATTATAGAGGAAGGTTACCCGCAGTACCCGTTCTATGTTAATGAAAAGCTCGCAGCCCTTTATTCCGGTGTGCTTGACGATTTACACTTGAAACAGACAAATGTAAGTCCGTATACGGGAATCGGATCGTCGGATATCGGACAGTTATCACACCTGCTTCCCACGCTGCATACCTATACTCCCATAGGGACAAATGCACATGTTCACACGTCCGGTTTCAGGAGGCTCGCGGTATCAAGCTCCGCAGATGAGGGCATTGCAGAAGGGGCATTGGTGCTTGCATTGACAGGGTACAGATTGATACATGAGCCCGGCTTGCTCAAACAGATCAAAAGGTCGCATAAACCGTGAGGAGCGCATGAAGATTCTGCTTGCAACATCTTCGACAGGCTGGAGCGGCGGACAGCACCAGGTCTACCTCCTTGCAAAAGGTTTAAGAGACAGAGGACATGCGGTATCGGTTGCAACCTCGTACAACAGCGAGCTTGGCAGGAGGCTCGCATCCGAAGGATTGGATGTCCGGTACTTCAGGATGAACAAAGAAGCCGATATTTTTACCATGCTGCGGGTCGGCCGCTTTTTAAGAGAAGGACGGTTCGATATCATCAATGTGCACAGGCCTACAGCCCATACGATTGTCATGATCGCAAATATGCTGTCCGCGCGTGCTCGGTTCTTTGTGACAAGGAGGGTGCCGTACGGCATCCCGTCGAGGATCTCCGCGGAGATAAAGTATGCGTGGTTTGTCGACCGCGTTATAGCCATCTCGCAGGATGTAAAACAGAGCCTTATTGAAACAGGCGTCCGCGCGAACCATATTGAAGTGATCCCCGATGCCATCGATAGTGCATATTTTAATCCCCTGGATATTGCTCCTGCTCCGGAGCTTGCAAACAGGAAGCCGGTTATCGGGACTGTCGGGAATGCAAACAAACAAAAAGGGCATTATCACTTTCTATCGGCCATTCCCGCTATTCTTAAGAAGTATCCGGATGCCCTGTTTGTGGATGTTGGTGTGAACGATAATGACAGGGAGCTTGTCGAACTTGCGGACAACCTCGGTATAAGAAATAAAATCATCTTTGCAGGATTTCAGCAGGACGTAAGGCCGTATCTGAAAGCAATGGACGTGTTCGTGTTCCCTTCCCTCGTCGAGGGACTCGGAACCTCGCTGCTTGAGGCCATGGCAATGCAAAAGCCGGTTGTTGTCAGCAGGACCGGGGGCATGGTCGATATCATTGCCCACGACAAAAACGGTGTTTTTGTGCGGCCGGGATCGCCGGAGGACATAGCGGACGCGGTGTGCGGTTTACTCGATAATGTTCCGCATGCCCTTGAACTCGGCATACAGGCCCGCAACAGTGTCGAAGAGGGGTTTTCGGTAGAGGTCGTTACTCAAAAAACAGAGGAGCTGTTTAAATCGGTATTATGATATACACTGCACTTGCCGCACTCTTGATTGTCGGCATCATCTGGTACCTTGAATTCAGGGCATATT
>JAKAHI010000029.1 GCA_021815065.1 bacterium
CGGAAAAACCGGATGTGCACTTGATCTTGCCGCATCATTCGGCGGGGAGATAGTGAACTGCGATTCAAGGCAGGTATACAAGTATATGGATATAGGAACTGCAAAGCCCGACAAAACACAGTTACATGCTGTTCCGCACCACATGATAGACGTGGTTGAACCTTCGGTGCGTTTCAGTTCTGCACAGTATGTTACCATGGCTGATACGTGCATTCATGGAATTATCCGCGAGGGCCGTGTTCCCTTTGTCACAGGGGGAACGGGGTTTTATATTAAAGCCCTGCTGCACGGCCTTGCTCCGCTGCCCCCGCTTGATGCGGCGATAAGGGATACCATCAGGGAGCAGCAAAAGCTTTATGGCAACGACGCGCTCTATGAACGTCTCAAACAATTGGATCCCGTAGATGCCGCACATATAAAAAAAAGCGACAGTTACCGGTTGATACGCGCTCTGGAGGTTTTCACTGCAACAAACAAGCCGCTGTATGAATATACGGAGCAGCACGGCTTTTCCGGGACAAAATATGAATACGTGTACATCGTTCTTTATAATCCGGACAAACAGCAGTATCATGCCGTTATAGACAAACGTGTCGATAAAATGCTTTCAGATGGGTTGATAGATGAAGTTAAGTGGTTGATCCATAAAGGTTATAATAGTGATCTCCCCGCAATGAAGACTGTCGGATACAGTGAAATAATCGATTATCTTAATCAGAAAACCGACCTTTCCGAAGCTGTGGAGCTCATAAAAAGACATACGAAGGCTTATGCCAAAAGGCAGATCACCTGGTTTAAAGGCATAAAAGATGCATTATGGATTGATATGAATGACAAGAATAACAGAATAAGCGAGATCATAGAAAAGGCCTTTTATGCCTAAAACACCGAATGGTTATATAAAACAACTGAACAATAGGAAGAAACAGTTGACCGTGCTGTATGAGATTAGCAAGCAGCTCGCATCTGCCATGGACTTCGGAACATCTATACATTCGAGCCTGAAATTACTTGCGACATATCTTGACATCCAGAGGATTGCATTGTTTGTTTTCGAGCCTGAGACAAAAGAGTTTGTCATACATTATGCGTACGGATTTACCCACGAAGAACGGCAGAAGGGCAGATATAAGATGGGCGAAGGCATAACCGGCAAGGTCGGAAAAAGCGGTGTGCCGATTGTTCTGCCCGATGTGAAAGATGAGCCGATGTTTATGAATAAAACAGGCAAAGAGTTCGTCAAAGATAATCTATCGTATATCGCGGTACCGGTCAAAACAGATAAAAAAGTTGTAGCGGTTTTAAGCGTTCAAAAGCTGCTTACCGATGAGAGCTCTTTTGAGGAAGACGTTAATCTGCTGTCCATGATAGCAGCACTGATAGGCCAGGCAATGAGCCTGAACCAGAGAATAGAAAAGCAGCGTCAGGATATGGAGCAGGAGAAGTCCGTCCTGATCAAAGAATTGAAATCTAAATACCGGCCGGAGAATATCATTGGTATCAGTCCGGGCATCGAAGAGGTGTTCGAGATCATAGACCGGGTGAGCCCGACTAAGGCAACGGTACTTCTCAGGGGCGAGAGCGGAACAGGCAAGGAGCTCGTGGCGAGGGCGATCCATTTTCACAGCCCCAGGGCAGGAAAACCGTTTGTTAAAATGAACTGCGCAGCCTTGCCGGATACCCTGCTGGAAAGTGAATTGTTTGGACATGAAAAAGGGTCGTTTACCGGTGCTTTTGAAACGAAGAAGGGCAGGTTCGAGCTTGCCAATGAAGGGACGATTTTCCTGGATGAAATAGGCGAGATAAGCCTTTCGACACAGGCAAAGCTTTTACGGGTAATCCAGGAAAAACGTTTTGAACGGTTAGGCGGAAATAAGACCATCGAAGCGGACGTCAGAATCATAGCTGCCACGAACAGCGATCTCGAGAAAGGGATAAAAAACAGGGTGTTCAGGGAAGATCTTTATTACAGGCTGAATGTCGTACCGATATTTATGCCGGCTTTGCGTGAGCGTAAAGAGGATATTCCTTTACTGGTCGAGCATTTTTTGACACGGTTCAACAAGGAGCATGGTAAATCATTAAAACTGTCCGGGCAGGCGATGGAATTTATGATAAATTACAACTGGCCCGGCAATGTAAGAGAGCTTGAGAACATGATAGAAAGGACCGTGATCATGACAAAGGGCAGTGTGATCAACGTAACCGATATCCCGCTGCCTGTGATAAGCAGCGAGACAGAAAAAGCCTCCGCGGCACATGCCCAGCGGACAATACCTGAACATTACAAACTCGACAGTATGGTAGAGGACATGGAAAAAAGCAGGATTATAGATGCGTTGAAAAAGACCGGCGGTATCAAGGCAAAGGCTGCCCGGCTGCTCGGCATTACCCAGAGGCAGCTCGGGTACAAGATACAGAAATACAGTATCGAGATTGCGGTAGATGCAGCTGTACACACCATGGACCGGGAATAATGCAATAAAACAACAAAAATGTAATATATGTACAATAAAGTTGTTCTATTGTAACAAAAATGTACTTTATCGCGTTAGCCGGACATTGTTGTTGACACCGGGAAATGGCATGTTATGTGCATTAAAATTTGTATAAAAAAAGAGGAGGTACTATGACACCAAAAGATGTTTTAAAGCTTATCGAGGAGAAGAAGATACGTTATGTAGACATGAAGTTCCTGGACTTTATCGGGACATGGCAGCATTTTACGGCACCGGTACATGAATTAAATGAGGATGTCTTCGAAGAAGGTCTGGGTTTCGACGGCAGCAGTATCAGGGGCTGGCAGCCGATTCACGCAAGCGATATGCTCGTTATACCGGACGCATCAACCGCTATGGTCGATCCTTTTATGCAGGAACCGACGATCAGCATTATATGCAACATACAGGACCCGATAACAAAGGAATATTATACAAGGGATCCGAGAAATATAGCCAGAAAGGCGGAGAATTATTTAAAATCAACAGGCATTGGCGATATAGCTTATTTTGGCCCGGAGCTGGAGTTCTTTATATTCGATGACATACGATACAGCCAGAGCGTTAACGAGGGATTTTACTCTATAGACTCGGTGGAAGGACAGTGGAATACCGGCAGGATAGAGAACCCGAACCTCGGTTACAAGCCGCGGTATAAGGAAGGTTATTTCCCCGTATCCCCGACCGATTCACAGACGGACATCAGAAGCGAGATCGTAACGGCAATGGAGAATGTAGGGCTGAAGATAGAAAAGCATCACCACGAGGTTGCAACAGGCGGACAGGCGGAAATAGACATGGTATTCGATTCCTTGTTGCGCATGGGTGACAGCGTCATGTGGTATAAGCATGTCGTCAAGAACATCGCCCACAAAAATGGTAAAACGGCAACATTTATGCCCAAGCCCCTCTTCGGAGACAACGGATCGGGTATGCACACGCACCAGAGCATCTGGAAAGGCGGCAAGCCCTTGTTTGCAGGAAACGGATACGGCGGCATGAGTGAGCTTGCGATGCATTACATCGGCGGCATACTCAAACACGCGGCGGCAATCTGTGCATTTACCAACCCGACAACGAATTCTTACCGGAGACTTGTTCCGGGATTTGAGGCACCGGTAAACCTCGCTTACTCGAGCAGGAACAGGTCGGCCTCTATCAGAATACCGATGTACTCACCGAGTCCGAAATCAAAGAGAATAGAGGTACGGTTCCCTGACCCGGCATCCAACAGTTACCTTGCATTTTCAGCCATGCTCATGGCGGGTCTTGACGGCATCCAGAACAAGATCAAGCCCGGTGAGCCGCTCGATAAGGATATTTACGGGCTTTCACCCGAGGAATTGAAGAACGTACCGAGCACACCCGGCAGCCTGGAAGAAGCACTCAATGCATTGAAGAAGGACCACGAATTCCTGCTGAAAGGCGATGTGTTCACGTCTGATGTTATTGAAACATGGATCGAATATAAAACCAAAGCAGAGGTCAACCCGGTTAAACTGAGACCGGTTCCGCTGGAGTTTAGTTTATATTTCGACGCATAAATTAGCGTTCGTAAGAAAGGGGCGGTTCCTGAACCGCCCCTCTTTGTTAAAAAAGAACAGTATTTGTTCACCGTGTCCGTCTCTATCTATACCTTTTTTACCCTATGAATAGATCAAGAGATGATGACCGTGAATGCACAATGGGGAGAGAGATGAAAAAAATATTATCAGGTATTATCAGTTTTATCGTTGTATCCTTACCGGCAATTGCATTCGCAAATGTATCGGGGGCCATCGATACCGCGCATTCAATAAATTCAGGGGATACTGCTTTTGTACTTGCAGCCGCGGCACTCGTCATGCTCATGACACCCGGGCTCGCTCTGTTTTACGGCGGTATGGTACGTAAAAAAAATGTCCTTGCTACCATTATGCACAGTTTTATACTCCTTGCGGTTATCAGCATTCAATGGGTCCTCTGGGGATACAGCCTTTCTTTTGGTCCCGACATCCATGGTATTATCGGCAGTTTAAGCTGGTTTGGCCTTAACCATGTAGGACTTACCCCTGATCCTGTTTATGCACCGACCATTCCCCATCAGGCATTTATGGTGTTCCAGATGATGTTTGCAATTATAACGCCCGGACTTATAACCGGTGCATTTGCCGAGCGGATGAAGTTCAGCACATTTTTGGTATTTACCATCGTATGGTCGACTATCGTCTATGATCCGGTAACGCACTGGGTCTGGGGGAATGGCGGCTGGTTAAAATCATTCGGCGTCCTTGATTTTGCCGGGGGATTGGTCGTTCATCTGAGTTCCGGCATATCCGCACTTGCCGCTGTCCTTGTTATCGGCAAAAGGCATAATTATGGGAAAGAACGGTATATGCCGCATAACCTTACCATGACCATGCTCGGTACCGCATTGCTGTGGTTCGGATGGTTCGGGTTCAATGCAGGCAGTGCTCTGTCGGCAGGTGCGCTCGCAACGTCAACATTTGTCGTTACCAATATTGCCGGGGCTGCAGGCACACTGGGCTGGGTTGTCTTCGAATGGCTCAAAAATGGAAAGCCTACTATGCTGGGTGCGGCAAGTGGTGCTGTTGCGGGTCTGGCAACGATTACACCTGCGTCCGGGTTTGTTTCTCCGGTTGCAGCTATCATTATCGGATTTGCAGCAGGCGCATTATGTTACCATGCGGTGAATTTAAAATTCAAATTTGGTTATGATGATGCCCTGGATGTTGTCGGTGTTCATGGTGTCGGCGGTGTATTGGGCGTATTGGCGACAGGACTTTTTGCAAGTATAGCAGTCAATGCTGCAGGCGCAAACGGATTGTTTTACGGCAGCGATAAGCTGTTCTTTGCTCAGGTGATGGCCGTTGTGGTTATAGCGGTATACTGCTTTATCATGACCATCATAATACTTAAGGTGCTTGATAAAACGATGGGCATCAGAGTATCGCGTGAAGATGAAATATCCGGACTTGACGTAACACAGCACGGTGAAGAAGGATATAATATGTAGCCATGATGAATAAACCGGTTGCAGTCATACGGCATATCGGCGTTGAGGGGCTCGGCACGATACAAAATGTCCTGGCGGAAAGAGATATTCCCTACATTTATATAGATACGTGGAAGGATAGGATTCCGAACGATGCAGCGGATTACCGTGCTCTTATCATCCTCGGAGGTCCTATGGGTGTTTATGAACAAGATAAATATCCGTTTATCGAAAAAGAACTCTCGCTTATCAGGAAGGCGCGGGACGCAAAGCTGCCGGTTATCGGGATATGCCTTGGTTCCCAGATGGTTGCCCAGGCACTGGGCGGAAGGGTATACAAAGGCGGAACAAAAGAGATCGGTTGGTATGATATACATTTTACAGCGCAAGCGCCACACGATAGTCTTTTTGCTTCAGTTGAAGCTGTCAAAGGCAATCCTGCAACCATGAAGGTGTTCCAATGGCATGGGGACACCTTTGATCTTCCCGGCGACGCCGTTGTGCTTGCGGGTTCGCAGCTCTATGCGAATCAGGCGTTCAGAATAGACACTATCTATGGCCTGCAGTTTCATATTGAGATCAGAGAAGCGGATATAAAGGCATGGATTCATGAATACAAAGCAGAGTTGGATACCTTGAAGACGAGCATCGATGTTTCCATGATACTCGAAGATACAAAAAAATATAGCAGTCTGTTGAACAAAACAAGTAAGCAGGTGTTTGCCGCATTTTCCGGCTTAATCCTTTGACTCCCTTTTTCTCCCAGCCTTTTATGTCACCGCCATACAAACTTGTAGATTAAGTGCAACAAAATTGTAATAGAATAACCGTACGAACGCTGGCATATAAACTGCTCATTACAATTTTGTACTTTTAAGTTCGTTAGAGGAGAAAAAATGAAAAAATATGTAGCAAAAACACCTTTATTCCTTATGACCCTGCTCATGCCTGCAATTGCGAACGCTGATGCAGCCGGAACCGCAGTGAACAGGGTTAGCGCAGGGGATACTGCGTTCGTGCTTATTGCAACGGCACTGGTCATGCTGATGACACCGGGGCTTGCATTGTTTTACGGCGGTATGGTCAGAAAAAAAAATGTGCTTGCAACAATCATGCAGAGCTTTATACTCCTTGCGGTTATCAGTATCCAATGGGTTTTGTGGGGTTACAGCCTTTCCTTCGGTCCGGACATCCATGGTATTATAGGGAGCCTGAAATGGTTTGGGCTTAACCATGTCGGGTTTGCACCAAACCCCAATTACGCTCCTACAATTCCTCATGAGGTATTTATGATGTTCCAGATGATGTTTGCCGTAATAACGCCCGGGCTCATCACGGGGGCCTTTGCCGAACGAATGAAATTTAAAACATTTCTTGTATTTATCATTTTATGGGCCACCCTGGTTTATGATCCCATTGCCCACTGGGTATGGGGCACCGGAGGATGGATACACAATCTTGGAGCGCTTGATTTCGCAGGCGGTACCGTCGTCCATATAAGCTCTGCAATATCCGCGCTTGCCGCTGTTCTTATCATCGGTAAACGGCACAACTACGGTAAAGAACACAACCCGCCCCACAATCTTACCATGACGGTCATCGGTGCATCGTTGCTGTGGTTCGGATGGTTCGGGTTCAATGCAGGCAGCGCCCTTTCTGCCGGTGCACTTGCTGGGTCCGCATTTGTCGTAACGAACATAGCTGCAGCAGCAGCTACACTCGGATGGCTTGCTGCAGAATGGAAAAAGAGCGGCAAACCGACCATGCTTGGCGCAGCGAGTGGTGCTGTGGCAGGGCTTGTCGCAATTACACCTGCATCGGGATATGTAGGACCCATACCGGCCATCATTATAGGCTTTATTGCCGGTATGCTGTGCTACTATGCCGTAAGCTTGAAGCCGAAGTTAGGCTACGATGATGCGCTGGACGTTGTCGGTGTGCATGGTGTCGGCGGTACGTTTGGGGCGCTTGCAACAGGACTTTTTGCAAGCGTTGCCATTAATGCCGGCGGTGCAAACGGTCTGTTTTACGGCAATCCGAAACAATTACTGGTTCAGTTTATCGCTGTCGCAGCGACCATTGTGTACGGCTTTGTAGTAACTTTTATCATTCTGAAGGTGCTGGATTGGACCATGGGATTGAGGGTTACCCAGGAAGAAGAGGTCATGGGACTTGATATCACCCAGCATGGCGAAGAAGGATACAATATGTAAGATGGTTTCGCAGTCCAGAGTCAGGAGTGACGGGTTAAAAACTTCTGACTCCGGACTCTTTTTCTTGACCCCTCAAACCATCATTGTTTGCTCCTCACTCTTATTCCTTTACCCCTTGATCGCGGTACCCTCTGTTTCCATCCTCTTCATATTCTTGACATATATGTCAATTTAACATAAGTTCGTGCCATGAAAATTGTCGGATTGACAGGCGGAATAGGTACAGGCAAATCCACGGTTGCCCGCATATTCGAATCGCTCGGGGCTGTTGTCATCGATTCTGACGAGATCGCCAGGACGTACTTGTCAAAAGGTATGCCGGGGTACGATCAGGTCGTAAACAGGTATGGGAAAAAAATACTGAACAACGATCTTGAAGCCGACCGGCAAAAGATAGCCGAGATCATATTTGGAGACTCAGTAGAGAGAAGATGGCTCGAGCAGCTTATTCATCCCTACGTATTTGAGAAAATCCGGGAAGAAATCAATCTCAGAAAAGATAAGGACGGCATCATTATCCTTGATGTACCGCTGCTGTTTGAATCGGGTGCGGACAGCTGGTTACGTCCCGTCATTGTTGTCGTTTGCAGCAGGGACGCCCAGATAAAGCGTATACAGAACAGGACTCCGGAGATGCCGTATGAACACATACTCGAAAGGATCCGCGCCCAAATGCCTATCGAGGAAAAACAAAAAAGAGCAGACTTTGTCATTGATAATTCGTCCGGTACAGAACAAACAAAAAAGCAGGCAGAAGATATCTGGAACACTATCATGAGTCAAAAAGGTTAGGGCTGCCGGAAACCGCTTCTACAGGAACAAGTCTGATCAGATACATACGATAGCCAAGGAGAGAAGTATAATGGATAAATTCGTTAAAAATGTACTTGATTCTTTCACGAGTCTTCCGAAGGAAGACGGCACGGACAAGATCATGAGTGCGGATGCAGCGATAAGAAATTTCATAAAACCCGGTATGGCAATCCATATCGGCATAACGAACAGCATTCCTTACGGACTTTCCTATGAACTGATCCGGCAGTTTTATAAGACAAAACCCGGGTTTGACATAATAACCCTTGGTGCCATCAACCACATTATCGTTATGATGCATCTCGGCATGGTAAAAAAGGTCATAACAACATACGCCGGGGATCCCTATCCGTCTCCGACCCCGAACATCGTCGTTCAAAACCTCTATCTGAACAAGCAGGTGGACATCGAGAATTGGAGTATTCTTGCATTTACGCTCAGGCTTATGGCAGGTGCACTGGGGGTCGGTTTTTTACCGGTAAACTCCATCATGAACAGCACCATGGAGATAGAAAACGCCGGCAGTTTCAAAAGAATACCGATGCCGTTCGAGCCGTCGAAAGAGATAGGTGCGCTGAAAGCCGTGAACCCGGATATTTCCCTGTATCATGCTTTCGTTGCGGACAAATCGGGTCATGCGATATTCACACCCCCCTATGCAGAGGAGTTCTACGGCGCTTATGCAAGCCGCAACGGCGTGATTCTTTCGGCAGAGCACATCGTCGATGAGGACGTTATACGCAAATACTCCCACCTTTCAAAGCTGCCGTCGTACCTCGTAAAGGCGGTTGTACCCATGGAATTCGGCTCACATCCCAGCGGTATGGCAGAAAGCGGGTTTTCCGAGTTTGACGGGTACAGCGAGGATTATGATTTTATACTCGGGTTCCGGGAAGCGGCAAAATCCCTGGACACCCTCGATACGTGGATCCGTGACTGGATAACGGGAGTGCAGGACCATGAC
>JAKAHI010000030.1 GCA_021815065.1 bacterium
TCTCATGGCATTCCCCGGGCCATCAAAAGGATATGTCATGGTGGATAGTTCAATCGTTCTCTCTTATGATACGTCTGCTGAGCGGACATTCCAGATAAGCTTGAAGGCGATCAACCTCTCACAGGGGCAGCACATGGCATACCTGAAGGTTTTATCCGGGCAGATGCCCGATTCTTTTATTATAAACCAGCATAACGATACGCCGGATGCTTGCGTGTCGCTGATGAGAACAAAGGGATTTACTATGGGGGCTGCGAATCAATACGTTCCTCTGAATATTGCCCAGGCATCGTTGGGAAATATTATCGCGCAGGTAACGAAAAAGTCACCCACGGCACTTTCTCTGGAAGCAATGCCGGTTGTCAAAGAAACAGAGCTTCCATCTCAGAGGGCACTCAGAACATACAACGAATCTATAAGTCCGATGAGACCTTTTAAATAAATAATAATGAAACGCAATATATTTGTCAGCATTTTTATAGCCGGGATAGTATTGACTTCACAGGGTGCAGTGAGGGCAGATTCTCTTGTTTATGCAGCGCCGGGTTTTTATATTGTCCAGGGAACAACGATCGCAGTCGCACCTTTCCAGAATCTTACCCAGGCTCAATTTGCCGGTGACAGGGTTTCGAATTATATTGCAACTACGTTTGCCCGGAGCAGGATGTTCAGGGTCTATGGCGAGAACCTGTTTCAGATCCGCATGCCGTACGCAGGATTGAATCCTGCACTCCCGGTCGATCGATCGATAGCTATGAAGATCGGGCAGCCGGCAGGCTTAAACTATGTTATTTTCGGCAGCGTCGTAGAATACGGGTATCAGCTTACACCGCAGGGGATCAGAACGCTTCCCATTGTCGGGGTTGATGTAAGAATAGTGGATATTCATTCGGGAAGGATCGTGTTTGCGGGGTCTTTTGCAAAAGAAGGCGCGTCCGGCGGTACTCTGGATGGCGTTGCAAAGGAAGTTGTCAGAGAGTTTTACGAGAAGGCAGTCAAGTGAAGATAATCAGCAGATTGATTATTCTCTTCTTCCTGTTTATAGCCGGCTGTTCGTCCACGGTCTCTTCCGACTTTCTTATACCCGGTGCAAGCGTTGACAATATCAGCTGTATCGCAGTGCTTCCGTTAAAAAATAAAACGCAGGACCCCAATGCCGGCAATGCAGTGGCGGACATTCTTTCCATAGACCTTATGAAGCACCAGGACTTCAACGTGATGGACAGGATGGAGGTTGAAAGGGTATTACGGGAACGGGACATCTATACACCGGACGGAATATCCCCGGATGATGCCGCAGGAATGGGTATTATATTGGGTGTTCAGGCTGTTTTCGCAGGCGAGGTGACGCAATATTACTATAAACCCTCAAGCCTTCCTACAGAGGGCGCGGTTCCTACCGTACAGCTCAGCCTTTCCCTTATTGATGCGGCAACAGGCCAGGTCATATGGACAGGCAAGGGTACATTTACCCCATCGGGACTGCTTGCAGAGGGAACGCCTCCCATAACAGGTGTGGTACAGGAAGGCATAGAAGCATTGCTTGGTTCTTTCTATAACGGTATAAATCCGAGGGCTCAGGCATCATCAAGGGTGTGCTGGTATGATCCGAACACCATATTCTCGCGGGTCATCGTCGCACGACCTCAGATACCGCAAACACCCCGGGCGGCAGCGCAAGCACCGCAGCGCCAGGCTCAGCCTGCCCCGCAGCAGCAACAGCGCGCGGCTTCTGTGGAAAGGCCCCAGGTCCAGATGCCGCCGGCAAAGGTGTCTATCTTGAATGCAAGCGGCAATCCGAGGGCATCCATGCTGGTCGGTGTGGCACTCATCAAAGATAAGATCAACGTTGTCAATGTAAGTACGGAGAAATATTCAAAACCCAGGACGATAGTTTATTACAGGGCAAATTATTATGACCAGGCCTTGCACATAGCAAGGTTGCTCAGGAAGATGCCGCAGCTTGTCGAATCACCGACATACAAATGGGACATCACGGTTATGATCGGCAAGGATCTAAAATAGGTGAGGTAGGGGTATCACATGTCAAGAACTACAAATTTTATTTTTGTTGTATTAGCAGGTCTTGTTATCCTTGCAATAGCCAGCAAGGCTGTATATGCACAGCAGGAAGACAAAAGGTTGTTCAGAGCGTATCTGTCGTTAAGCGATGCTTATGATACAAATGTTTTAAGAAGCGGCGAACAGTCTGCCAATAAAAGTGATAATATCATTTATATTCAGCCGTCCCTTGCCGTTCTCCTGCCGTTTCGATTCGGAGCCGATTTTGATCTTGATTATACCTTTACCTATCTGAAGTATAGTAAGTATACTCAATACGATACCTATTATAACAATTTAAATGTCTCCCTGAACTTCTATCCGGTAAAAAATCTTATGTTCGGTATATTGGATTCTTACACCATGGTCCCTATATCCCCGCAACTGCCGACCTACGCGGTTACCAACATAACGCAGGCCAATTATTTGAATCCGTACATTGCCTACAAATTCGTTATAGCTCCGCGGTTTGATATCGATGCGCGGTATGATTTCATCTATGCAAGCTTTCCCGGTTCCCTGGGCATAGGATACTATGTCAATGAACCCCAGATCAATGCCGATATTCTTGCAAGCCGCCTGATAAAGATAAAACCCGGGTTCAGGTACATATCCCAGACCTTTACTTCATCAACGCTGGGTACGATCAACCAGTCCCAGCCTTACCTGGAACTCGATATAGCCCATGGCTCGCAATTATCCTTTACGGGAAGTTATAGCTATGTTTCCTTCGGGTTCAAAAACAGTTCGCAATCCGGGAACCTATACCTTGCAAAGCTTACCTACAAACCGGATGACCGGCTGACGTCGGACCTGTATGCCGACGGCTCAAAATCGTTTGATATTTTCGGAAGGCTGTATACTCAGTTTGAAGCAGGACTGGATGCCCGGTACCATATAACCCGGAGGCTGGTTTCGAATATCGAAGCAAAATATGTAAAGATAAAGTACGCGGGAGAAAATTACTATACAGACGCATCGGGCGGTGATATTGGTTTAAGCTATAAGTTTATCCCATGGTCGGAAATATTCGCGACATACTATTATTATGATGAAAAACCAGAATCTTCAAATGTTACCGGTTACCAGGACTCAAGGATACTTGTCGGTATCCGTGCCGGCTTGCTGTAGGCTCATACTTTTCGTAGCTGTTCTCTTCCTTTTACACTCTTCCGTGCTCCGTGCACAGGGAGAGTATCTCGTCGGACCTGGTGATGTACTGAGTATAGAGGTTTTCGGGGAAAAAGACCTCTCCGGGAATGTTACTGTTTCTCAGGACGGAAAGATTAAAAATATCCTGCTCGGTGATGTCGTGGTTGAGGGACTCACCACGGGGCAGATAGAAGAGCTGCTGACAAAGGAGCTGGGCAAGGAGTATCTTGTCGACCCAAAGGTTACGGTATCCATTCAGGAATACAAAAGCCATAAGGTCTATGTGCTCGGCGAGGTGGAAAAACCGGGAACATACGCTCTTACGACGCAGAGCAGACTGCTCGATATTCTCCTCAAGGCGGGAGGACCGACATCGAATGCAGGGGACAATGTGTCTATTCTCCGGCGTGAGGGCGGCACCCTCGATCACATAAAGGTGGACATAACACGGCTTTTTGTCGATGGCGATCTCTCCCAGAATATACCGATAAAAGACGGTGACATAATCTATGTCTCACGCGAGGAGAAGGGGAATATTACCAGCAGGTTCTATGAGAAAAAACTCAACCTTTTTTATGTTGTCGGTGAGGTTAAAGCTCCGGGTGCGTACGAACTGCATGAGGGGTATACCGTATTAAACGCCATTCTGCAGGCCGGCGGGTTTACGGATTACTCCAAGAAAAACGGGGTAATGCTTGTCCGGTATGAAAATGGAGTGAGAAAGGTTTACCATTTGAAAATGGGCGATGTGATGGATAAAGGCGAATTGTCGAAAGATATGCACGTCCGTGCGTCCGATCTTATCATTGTGCCCGAGAGTTTATTCTAAAATGCCCCAGCAGCTATCAGACACAAAAAGCGATTTAAAATACTATATTGACCTGCTGCTCCAGCGCCGCTTGCTGATTTTCGTAGTATTCTTCGTTACCCTTCTGATGGTCATGATAGATTATCTCGTGACCCCTCCTACCTATACCGCAAGGGCGAAGCTCCTGATAGAACCGGAACACTATACCAACCTCAATACCGGAAATTCCGGACAGGAGCCTCCGATGTTTTATTTTCAAACGCAGGTTGAACTCATAAAGAGTGAGCCCGTCGTGTCTCTTGCCGCAGCGAGTTTGGGGGTACAAAAGGGGACACGGGATTTTCAGGACATGGTCTCGAAACTGAAAAGAAACACATCGGTCGAGCGGATCCCGGATTCAAGGATATTGACCATATCGGTAAAGTCGCACAACCCGCTCTTTGCGGCGCACGCGGCAAACGCAATAATAGACAGTTATATAAAATTTCTCAATGAACAAAAAAGAAAACGTATCAGCAATATCACCCTGTGGCTGCAGGGGGAACTCACATCCCTGAAGAACAAGGTCGAGACATCGGAAATGGCCCTGATAAAGTACGTTGAACAGCAGGAGACGACAAGCAACAATGACTCTGTCATGTTTCTCGGCGATCCATCGGACAATGCCGGGACAAAGGCCTTGTCCGAGCTTGAAACAAAATATATAACACTGCAGATAGAGCTCACCAACATGATGCAAAAGTATAAAGACAAATATCCTCTCGTCGTGCAATTGAAAAACGACATAACTGCAATCAATATAAGAATAAACATGATGAAGCAGGCAATGATTGAGGCGAACAAAAAGCGGATCAAGTATATTATGCTCAGCAGGGATGCCGATCTGAGCAAGGATCTGTACAGCATGCTGACCAAGGAGTTGAAAGAAGTGAATGTTTTCGGTGAGATCGGTTATCCCACTGCCACCATCATAGAACATGCAAGCGAGCCCGGAAGAAGATCGGACAGGGGGCTCGTATTCTGGTTATTATTCGGCATATTTATATCCATGATAACCGGTGTTGCTTCCGCGTTTATTGCGGATCAAATAGACAACAGTATAAAGAGTGAGTCGGATATCGAGAGATTTATAAAGCATCCTATTATCGGCGCATTGCCCTATCTCGATGAATTGAAAGGGAAGGAGCCTCACCGGCTGTTGGGCATTCTGAATAGTACCTCGTCTCAGGTTTATGTGGAAATGCTGAGGCTGTTGAGAACGAATTTGAAATATTCTTTTATAGCAAAGGCCGGCAAGGTATTGCTCGTCACATCCACCGGAGAAAACGAGGGGAAAACCACGTTATCGGCAAGTCTCGCGTACATCCTTTCCATTACAGGGGCAAAGGTCCTGCTTATGGATGCGGATGTAAAGAAACCCAATGTACATAAGCTATTCAAAAGCGAGCAGACCCCGGGTTATACGGAACTCCTCATCGACGATAAACTCGACAGCGCTGCTATCATAAAAGACAGCGGCTATGATAATCTTTATTACATGACGGCAGGCAGGCAGCCTCCGGATTTTGCAGAGCTGCTCGATTCGCCGAAATCAAAATCCCTGCTGGAATCGTTCAAGGATAAATTCGACTATATCATCGTAGATTCGCCTCCTATCGGCATAATCTCGGATGCCGCAATACTATCGTCCCTTGTAGATGGCGTACTGTTCGTTGTAAAGGCCAACGGCTATCCAAGGGAACATGTTTTAAGAAGCATCAAATCCCTGAGCTCTGTTAATGCAAAAATTACCGGCATTGTTCTCACCCATCTTGACAGGGGCAAGGGCTATTATTACAGGAGTTATTACAGCAAAGGTTATTATCGCGAATAAGAACGGCACGGATGGGTGAACTTCCTTATTGCATTTTCCTTGTTTAGGATGATAGTATATCATATATTGACATTTTGTATGCTATGGCATATCACTTTATAAAATCAGAGGTATGACAAATGGACAAAAAGGAAGAAAAAGATAGAAACATCTTCGAGAGAGCGGAAGAGTTCCTGCAGGTTTTTAAAAAGGGTGCGGAATTTACCCAGGAACTTTTAAAAACCAATGAGCAGCTGAGATACAGGATATTGCAGCTTGAAGAAGAGGGTATGTCCTTAAAAACGAACCCGGTGCTCCCCGATAAGCAGTATGAAGAACTTGCAAAGCAGATCGAAGCATTAAAAGAGGAGCGGGAAGAAATAACGAAGCGGATCAAAGAGATCGAGAACGAAAACAAGGATTTTGCCATACGGTATGTCGAAGTAGAAGAAGAAAACAATAACCTTGCGAACCTGTATATCGCAAGCTATCAGCTTCACTCCACCCTTGATTTCAAGGAAGTGC
Source organism: bacterium (assembly GCA_021815065.1). Lineage (GTDB taxonomy): Bacteria > JAMCPX01 > JAMCPX01 > JAMCPX01 > JAMCPX01 > JAJYLM01. The sequence continues at coordinate 6,399 of JAKAHI010000030.1, forward strand.
TGCAGATTATCCTCGAAATTATAATAAATTTAATCGGTGCGGAAGAGTTCGGTATTTTCCTGCTTGACGAGAAAACACACGAATTAAAAATAATGGCATCCGAAGGTATCGATGAGACGCAGGTGCCGTCGATAAATATGGGAGTAGGGACAATCGGCAGGGTGGCAAAGAACGGCGAACCTTACTTCATGGAGGACATGTCCGATTCATCAAAGACAGATTGGCTCAACCCTATGGTTGCAATACCGCTGAAGATAAAGGAGCATGTTATCGGCGTCATTGTTATCTACCGGCTGTTACAGCAGAAAAAAAACTTTACCCCGCTTGACCATGAACTCTTCACCCTGCTTGCGGGCCATGCTGCAACGGCTATTTTCAGTTCAAAACTTTATTCGGAATCCGAGAGGAAATTATCCACGATACAGGGTTTCATAGACCTGCTGACGAAGTAGATAGGAAAAATGTTATGGAAGAATACAAAGTTCTGATTGTAGAAGATTCCCCCACGATGCGGCAGCTCATAGCCTTTTCGTTAAAAAGACTGAAAAACATTAAGATCGTGGAAGCGAGCGATGGAGTGGACGGTCTCAAGAAGCTCTCGCAGGACGCTTTTCAATTAATCATTACGGACATCAATATGCCCGTAATGGACGGCTTAAAGCTTGTAAGTCTTATACGGAAAGACGCGGTCTATAAGACAGTCCCGATATTTATCATCACGACAGAGGGCGGACAGGAAGACAGAGAACGCGCGATGGCATTGGGCGCCAACGCCTATATTACAAAGCCCATATCAGGACCGCAGGTCCTCGAGATGGTAAAAAGCTACCTGAATATCAAGTAAAACGGACAATCTTATTTATTCTTAAACAAGTCCGGTTGTTTTACTGTGCGGTTCTCCAACCCAAGATGACGGTACGCGAGTTCCGTTGCCACTCTTCCCCTTGATGTCCTTTCCAGCATGCCGCATTGGATCAGGTATGGCTCGTAGACCTCTTCTATGGTATCGCTTTCTTCCCCTATTGCTACGGCTATGGTATCGATGCCCACGGGTCCTCCGTTAAATTTCTCTATTATCGTCCTGAGGATTTTAATATCCATTCTATCAAATCCAAGGAAATCGATGTCGAGCATGGAAAGCGCCTTCTTCGTTATCGTTATATCGATAGAACCGGTCCCTTCAACCTGTGCATAATCCCGTATACGCCGTATCAGCCGAATTGCTACCCGGGGGGTTCCCCGTGCCCTTTTTGCTATCTCATAACTGCCATCCTCAGTAATAGGGATACCGATGATCGCTGCGGAACGTTCTATGATCTTTTTCAAATCATCTGTTGAGTAAAATTCGAGTCCCGCAACAAAGCCGAACCTGTCCCTCAGGGGTGCGGAAAGAAGTCCGGTCCTTGTTGTCGCCCCAACGAGGGTAAACCTGGGCAGATCGAGCCGTATGGCCTTTGCAGAAGGGCCCTGTCCTATGATAAGATCGAGTTTAAAATCCTCCATCGCAGGATAAAGGACCTCTCCCACGGATGCGTTGATCCGGTGGATCTCATCGATGAATAAAACATCCCGTTCATTGAGGTTCGTCAGTATGGCAGCAATATCACCCGTTTTCTCGAGTATGGGACCAGATGTCGTTTTAAGACCGACGCCGAGTTCCGATGCAACGATATAGGCGAGTGTCGTCTTGCCGAGCCCCGGGGGTCCATAGAATAAAATATGGTCGAGAGCATCGCCGCGTTCCTTCGCTGCCCGGATAAATACTTTTAAATTGGAAACGACCTTATGCTGACCGATATATTCGGTAAATTTATGCGGCCGGATCTTTTGTTCATAAAGCTCATCTTCCTTCAATTTCCTTGGATCAAACTGCTCTGTATCCGGCTCTTTATTCATTTGCTCAACCGCTTCAATGACAACCTTATGACATCACCGATATCCAGAGACGGGTTATCCTTGAGTACATTTTCAACGATATCCCGGGATTGCTGTTGTTTGTATCCCAGATTTACCAATGCCGAAACCGCGTCCGAAAGGATCGCGTGCTTACCTTCCTCATGATGTCCGGAGAGCTGGAGATTGCCCATCTTTTCCCTGAGCTCCACGACGATCTTCTCGGCAGTTTTCTTTCCGAGCCCCGGCACGGATGACAATCTCGGCAGGTCCCTTGTAGTAACGGCACTTATCAGTTCATCGATCCGAATATGGGAGAGTATATTTCTCGCTACTTTTGGACCGATACCCGGCACGGATATCAACAACTTGAACAGGGTCTTTTCCGAAGGGGTTGAAAACCCGTAGAGATGTATATCGTCCTCCCTTACCTGGGTATGCAGGTAAAGTGTTACCATACTTCCTTCGTCGGGAAGGGCAAGATAGGTTATATTGGATACGGAAATTTCAAATCCTATGCCGGTTACATCGACGACTACGGTGTCCTGCTTTTTTTCCAGTAATGTGCCCTTAATATGATGCAGCATCTTGTAAAAGCCTGTTTTTAAACTGTGCGGAATTTATGTGGCAGATCGCTACAGCCATGGCATCCGATCGGTCCAGGAGCAATGACTCCTTGATATTCAAAAGTCTCTTCACCATGAACTGTACCTGGTCTTTTTCTGCCCTGCCGTAACCGGCGATCGCTTTTTTTATCACCATGGGCTGGTATTCATGTACGGAAAGTCCTTTATTCAGCGCAGCGAGCATGGCTGATGTAGCTGTCTGGACAAGAACAAAGGAACTCTTCTGGTTTTTCGAAAAAAACACCGTCTCTATGGCTGCAGATTCCGGTTTATAGGTATCTATGATTGCGGTTACTTCTTTGTAAATGAACCATAAACGCTGTGGAACATCCGGTATTCCCTTTGAGTTGATGACACCCGAATAAACATGCCGGTAACTGTTATCGACCGATTCGATAACAGCCCATCCCATGATTTGTG
>JAKAHI010000031.1 GCA_021815065.1 bacterium
CACGGTTCGCCCGTTGAACCGAACATACGGAGACTTGTGAGATCGTGAGCATTGGGCCATTGGTCCCCGTTGCGCATAAACGCCCTCACCGCAGTCGGAGAAATGCCGAGCGTCGTTATCCTGTGCCGTTCTATCATATCCCAGAGCCTGTCAGGCTTCGGCCAATCCGGGGCACCTTCATAGAAAAACAGGGTTCCTCCCATTGCAAGCCCGCCAACAACCTCCCAGGGTCCCATAATCCATCCCATGTCCGTAAACCAGAATAGTATATCCTGGTCCTTCATATCGACTTGAAATGCTATTTCTTCCGCCTGCTTTACAAGGAAGCCTCCATGCACATGCACTGCGCCCTTTGGCCTGCCTGTTGTCCCTGAAGTATATATTACCATCCACGGTGTTTCCGACGGTAGTTTTTCTGTTCTCGATATAGCTGGTTTTCCGTTCACAAAACTGTCCCACGCTATGTCCCTGCCCGCCTCCCATGGTATATCAATGCCGAGCCTCTTCATCACAACTACTTTTTTTACACTCTGGCTCATGCGTGCAGCGAGATCAGCAGTTTTTTTCATCTCCACAATACCGCCCTTTCTGTAGAAGCCGTCTGCGGTAAAAAGCAGCTTTACGGATGCGTCGTTCAGCCTCGATGCTATTGCCTCGGGGCCATAGCCGGAAAAGATGGGAATAAAAATTGCGCCAATTTTTGCTATGGCGAGCAGTGCGATTGCCGTTTCAGGGAGCATGGGCATAAATACACCGACAGCATCACCTTTGTTTATACCGGAATCTCTCAGACCTCCGGCAACCCGGTTAACTTCTCTGTAAAGGTCGAGATAGGTAAGCTTTCTTTCCTCGCCGTTCTCACCCTCCCATATTATTGCCAGCTTATGTCTTCTGAAGGTATTGATGTGTTTATCGACGCAGTTATGGGTAATATTGATCCTGCCGCCGTTAAACCATTTCGCCCACTCGATTCCCTTCGCAGTATCAATAACCTTTTTGTACGGTGTGTACCATTCAATCCCGAGGAACTTATTTGCAGCATCCCAGAACCATTCTATGTCACTCTGTGAGCGTGTAACGAGGCTGTCGAAATTCTTGATTTTCTGTGCTCTCATGAATGCGAAAACATTACTGTTTTCTACTGTTGTGTCAAATCCCTTCCAGTAAAGCCTCTTTGCCAATGCAATATTCTCCTGTAACAATCATACGTAAATCTATAATATCCTAAATAGTAAAAGTCAACAAAGAACTGTATGAGCGCAGGCAAGCCGGATCAACGATAACAGAGCTATACCGAATGCAAGTTCAGCGCCTCGCCCGGTTTGAGGACAACGACCGATGGTTCTATGCCGGCCTGCCGTGCCGCCTTCTCCAGCCGTTTTACGGGTTCATCAAGCGGTTCCAGGGAAAGCCTGAATGCACCCCAGTGTATGGGGATCATGCGTTTTGCCTTGAGGACATGCATTGCCTTTACACAATTTTCCGGTGTCATATGGTGCCCGAAAGCAGACCAGGGTTTGTATGCACCTATAGGCAGCATAGCTATGTCCAGCCTGAATATATCCCCGATCTCCCTGAATCCCTCAAACCAGCCGGTATCGCCGGCAAAATATATCTGGTACTCTCCGTCTACGACATATCCCTGATAAAGGCTGTTGACCATGGGGTTCCTTCCCTTGAAATGGTTCGCAGGCACGGCGACTATCCGCAGTCCATGAACCGTGGTCTGCTCCCACCAGGAAAGCGTTCTTACATCGGTAAACCCGTAACGCGCGAAATACCTGCTCAGTCCTTTGGGTACAATAACGACGGCGTTTCTCTTCAACCTCTTCACCGTTGGAAGATCAAGGTGATCATAATGTCCGTGGGATACCAGAACGAGGTTAACGGCCTCCAATTGTTCCTGCGTAAGCCCCGGCTTGCTTTTTCTCCGGATGGTCCAGATGCGTTTGCTCAAATTCGGGTCTGTAAGGATAGCCGCCTTCCCCATCTGTATCAAGACCGTGGAATGCCCTCCGTATACGATCTGCTTGTCCATATTGTTCACTATAATCCTTATTCTATTGTTTTACCGGCAGGTGCGAACATCGCTTCCCTCACTGTTGCTGGGGCTGGCTTCACTGTTGCTTGAGCTTCTTTGCCTTAACTACCCGCCTGTATGAATATACAAACGCAGGTATTGCTACCCCGATCATAAAGAATGTTACCAGCGTATAGTCGGATACAAAAGGCAGCTTTATGTCGATCCCCATAACAGTCAAAACGCCTGCTGCCATAAAAAGTATGCCCCCGAAGAACAATGTCCTCCCACCTGTCTCAGCACCGATCTTTTTGATATCATTTTGTGTAAGCGAATGGACCCACTTGAGGGACATACCGAACAATGCGCCGACCATGATCAGCATAAGCATGGTCCCGACACCAAAAACAAGACCCGGCAAAAAACCGAACCATGCACCCGGCATTGCAGGTGCTGCAACGGTATTGACAAACAACGCAAACCCTCCGAAGCCAAACCCTGCAACGAACCCGTGAATCAATGTCCATTTGATTGGAGGTGCAGATGACTCAGGTTCACAGTCTTCACAGTTTGTACTCAGCAGTTTTAAGTTTTTTTCCATGTGCTTGGCGTCCTCATGATGGTGGCCAAGCAGATGGAGGTGCGGGTAGACATTCTTTTTGAGCACGATTACGCCCGCGGCAAACATTACAACACCAACGAGCAGATAGATATACCGGTTTATCGTGAACACAAAAGGGGCAAGGGCAAGATAAGCAAGCTCGGATATCATTGCCCGCTGGACAGTGAACGCAAGGGAAAAATACAGCCCTGCCTTCATACCCTCCTTACCGCTCCCGCTGCCGATTGCATAACTGAATGTTATGGGCCAGGTATGCTCATCCGGCAGTATGCCGTGCAGCAGGCCGAACAGGAATGAATATGTAATTGCTATAAGAGGGTTCATGAATGAAGTAAGATAATACAGGACAATATAATTTGCAATAACCCTGCCACAGGGCGTATACTTTCTGCATGGAGCACAAAAAGAGATCACCTCTCATAGGTATCACAGCGGACGCAGGTCAAATAAACAACCGTCCGTCATTTTTTATTTATAAAACTTATACACAGGCTGTCGAGCGCGCCGGCGGCATACCTGTTCTGCTTACGGACACCGCAAAGGTACAGGCGCTCGTTGAACGGATCGACGGGCTGGTTATCACAGGCGGGGGCTTCGATATACCTCCGGCAATGTACGGCGAGGAACCCCTGATAGAACTTACTACAATACCGGAAAGAACGGCTTTTGAAGCAGCGGTTTACAGCGGGTCCTTGAAAAAGGGGATCCCGGTCCTCGGTGTATGCGGAGGCATGCAGCTCATCAATGTCATAGCAGGCGGCAGCCTCTATCAGGACATCAAAAAGCAGGCGCCGGCAAGCCGTGACCATTCAAAAGGCGATCACAGGATTACTTTAGAACCGCACACAATGTTATACGGTATCATCAGGAAAAACACGGCAACATCAAACACGAGCCATCATCAGGCGATAAAAGAGCCGGGCAAGGAAATCATCGTCTCCGCACGAGCAGACGACGGGATCATCGAGGCCATAGAGCACAGGGATTTCCCGCATGTGCTCGGCGTGCAGTGGCATCCGGAAAGAATGGGTGAAGACATGCTGCAAATCTACGAATGGTTCGTGGCCCGTGCTTCCAAACGCACCTAAGCGCCGTATCGCTCTTTCCTCTCTTGTGTTTCCCGCAGGCTTTCCTATTGCATTTTCCGGACCGGTTCTTTCAAATGCATTCTTTGGTAAAGACCGTTGAGGGCAACAGCAGAAAGTATAAGCCCATACGGCAGAATCGGTATACGCATCCTGGCATCCGCCTCAGGGCCTGAAGATACTCCTATGAAATAGCAGAGAATGGATAGAACGATTATAAGCTCTACATAACTATATTTCCTCAGCGCAACAAAAACTCCGTATAGTGCGAGAGCTATCGCAGCGAAAGTGAATAAGACTTGATAGATGAGTATACAGAGAATGAGAGGTGAGGGCGAAGCGAACTTTTTTACGATGCTCTTTATGCTGAAACGATCCCATAGAAATCCCGACAGTCTGTAGGAATTTAAATGGCCTGAAAGCATATAAACGCCGTAGCGCTCAGGAGCCAACAAAAGATTGAACGCACCCCTTATTGCAACCTCAAGATAAACAAGCGGATGATTCAGAATTATGCTCATTGCACGGTCCCTGTAAAAACTGAATTCTTTGCTTGTTGATAAACCTTTTGGCACAGCATTGTAGAATTCCATCTGAACATCCAGAAACGGTTTTTTTTCAAGCTGTGCAGCAACCCCCGTCGCCCTGTAGTAATAAAGGTTTATATCCTGTATGCCGCAGAAACCCGTGTATCCGTAACGGACATAGTTTCTGATAATCCACGGAGCTATCATAAGCGCAAAAACCCCTGCAAACGCCCCTATATACACGATGCGTTTCTTTGCAGGCTGTTTTGCGAGCAGCAGGTAAATAGCGATATACATAAAAGGCATATAGACCATAACTGCCCTGAAGTAGGCAGCTACACCTGTGCACACTGCGGCAAGAAGCAGCCTGCTTAAACTCCCTCGTTTTACTGCCTCTATAAGAAACAAACTACTTGCAAGCATGGGGATCACAAAGAGTGTTTCCGAAAGCAAGAGGTTTGAATATATGATACTGACAGGCTCAACAACCGATACGAGAGCTGCTGTTCTCGCTATGGTTTCACCGAAGAGGCGTTCAGCGTTAAAAAAGATCAAAAGCGGGATGAATCCTGAAAGCACGAGCTGCAGGAACAATGCAACACCGGGTTTTATGCCAAACATGCTGTAGATTATGGTAAAGTAAACGGGATAGCCGGGTGCCCTTATAAGTCCCTCGTCCTTTTTTTCTATCGAGTAGCGATTTTGCTGCATCAGACTTATGCCAAGTTCGCTGTAGTAGTTGGGAATTATTAGATTCCTCTCATGAAACACAAATACAAAAGATGCAAGCCTGATTCCAGCGTACAGTATAAAAATAATCAGGAGAAATGTAACCCTGTTATTTTTCCCCAAAAACTCAGGCACATCCCGCGTACCTTTTCTCCCTGACTGCTGTAGTGGATTAATAGTTTTGAATGCGGTCATAAAACCTTTCCGGTGTGCAGGTTACCGTTGTTCAGAACGGTCTATTTCGAAGGTATAAACAATGTCGATATGGTCTGTGTCATGTCGATACCTATGGTTGATCCGTTTATGACAGGCCGGCCGGTTGGTGTTTCGAAGCTGTTGGTTATGACCGTACCGCCGGTATTGGCATTTGCATAATCAACCGTTACCTGCTCAGGATCCGGGGTAAGCCTGAATAGCCTCAGAATAATGCCGTTATTGTTTTTTGATTCCTTTACGCCTGTAATCAGCGCATTACCGCCGGTGGATGCAAGACTGTACGACAGGGGAAGGCTGCCGGTATGGATTGTCGTAACAACAGTCGTGAGCGGCGCGCTGAACGCATATCCCTCCGGCGTAAAAAATGCACCGGACGCATGCTGCAGAATCGCATAATCGAGCGTATGCGGGTCATTGTCACTTGCACATACGCCTTTATCAAAGCAGCTCCCTCCGGTGAGCAGGGGGTTCCTGACAAGACCGAGGGTGATGTCTCCCTGCGCATCGAATGACCACATCTCATTGCCGAGATCAAAGATGGCCATGCCGGTGTTGCTGGCCGGGCTGAACAGGTCAGCCCACTCTACCCCGGGCCAGAAGGACGGCGTGTACATGGACTGCAATGGCTCATGCTGGATGCCGTACGGAACCGCCAGAGAGTCTTCACCATCGGCAATGGTCGTACTGAAAACCGCTGCAACCGTTGTTCCGGTCGGTGCGGCAAGTGTGGTTGAAAGGTCTATCCTCTTCATGGTTGAGTACATGGTGTATGTTCTGGTGACAGGGCCATATGGTCCGTTGGTCTGTACCTGGACTTGTGTAAACAGCGGACCGCTGGCAGTTACCGTGGCTATGCTTGAGCTTGTCTGGGAGAGTGCATACTCGGGTGCAAATACGCCGTTATTTGTAATAACCGCAGAATCCGGCTCTGACCCGATTGCCCATAAATCTCCGGTGTCGTTATAATACACAATATCGTTCGATGGACCCGAGATCATCTGTGCGGATGTTGCTCTGTCCATAAGATATACAATAGCATAGCCTGCACTTTTACCGAGGGCAAGGATCTCATACGGGTTTTCAAGAATGATATCACCCTGGGCATCCGTTGACACGGAAACGCCGCCGCTGCCGGACGAGGATGAGTTCGTCGCAGCTGTGTAGGTGGCATAGCCGAGAGACGGCAGATAGTCTGCATAAAACTCAACATCCGCCTGCCGGTAGCTGCCATCACCGTAGGTCGTTGCAGTAATGATCTGAGAGGGCACCACGCTGCCCATCTGGTTTTGCATGGTGATACTCTTTACCCCTGCTGCGGGAAAAGATAATGTCGCCACAGCAACATCCGAACGGACAAACCCGGAAGGATTGAAAACAATGACGGGTATGCCTGATACGGATGATGTATTTACGGACTTTGCGATAGAGGTCGTTGCAGATTGCTGCAAGAGCGTAGTCGAGGTAAGCGAATTCTGGAGTAACGGTATCTGTTCGTTGAAGTAGACGTTGTTGGTGCTTGTACCCGGAATAAAGTCATGGTGGTCCGACAACAGAAATGACTCCCACAGTGCGTCAAAATCACCGGAAGGGTACGTATACCCGGCGCTATGGGCTATTATGGAATAGAGCTGTGCGGCCTCGAGCCCGTAGGTAACCTGCCGTGCCAGCTTTTTTATTTTTGGTCTCGAACCGTAATAGCCGGTAAAGTAGGGATTGAGGTTTGCGGCATACACCGGCACCTTATCCAGGTGAAACGATACAAGCTTCATGTAGTCCTCAAACGTAGCCATGGTTACGTACACGCCTGTCGATTGATACATGGTTGAATTCCATGTTGCGATCTGCTGGGGAAGATATCTGTCGGGAGGCATAAAATCCGAGCCCACGGGTAAAAACATATACCCTGTCGGTGAAACCGGCTTGAGCTGGTTAATGAGAGTCGTAAAAGTCGCGTCTATGGCAGTCTGGTTAGACGGCGTGATATACAGAATATCACCATCGCCATAACCTCCCCGTAAATAGTGCGCCAGCACCTGAGCACCGCCAATACCCTTCCAGACAAAATCGAGGGAGCCCGTTTGGGACAGCGTCTCGGCAAAACTCCCCGGTGTGGGAGGTACCGTGTAATACCACTGTGCTGTCTCGGCAACCCCGGGTATCCTCGAAAAACCTACATACTTATACCCAAGGGAGGATAAAATGTCCGGAAGGCTTGATGCGTGTCCAAAGCTGTCGGGCTGCCACGCTGTCACAGGCTTTATGCCGGAAATATCATACACCCAGAGGTTTCCATAAAACCAGTCCATCACGAGTGCCTCGCCGGTCGGAAGGTTTGTGTCCGGGCTGGTCATACCGCCGCCTACTATCCTCAACTGGCCGTCGCGCAGATACTTTAGTATCCTCGCATGGTCTTCGGGATGATCGTCCCAGTATCTTTTCAGGTAAAGGATTTCGCAGATAGAATAATAATAACCTTTATTCGTATCGAGCATGGTAAGGGCGCTTTTTATGATGGGATCGACGTTATTGGTGTAATAGGTGTCAAACGTACTTTGCCAGTCCGGGTCCCAGTGGGAAGACTGGCTCACTATCATGACCTGCTGCGCATTCACCGGTATGTTCAGAAAAGTCCGGATCTGTGATTCTGTGTTTGCATTCAGAATGTTCGGCGATTGGCTATTGCTTGTCGTGCATGAAACAATCGTCATTATCAAAACCATGACTGGATAATAAAGATATTTCATAGTTCCCTCCTTGCATGATCCATCTTTTCTTTTATGAGAAGTACGCGGCCTTCGCCGCACTATTTCCCCTGTAAATCTTTATTGACGATATCGAGCAACTCCCTGCTGTTGACAGGTTTGGTGAGAAAATAATCGCATCCGCTCCTTAACGCGCGCTCCTTGTCCTCGGGTTTACCGTGGGAGGTTATAATGACAACCTTGATGTGTTTCAGCTCACCGCTGTTTTTAATGAACCGGCATATAGCATCTCCGCTCATTTCCGGCATAATGAGATCGAGCAGGGCTATGCGTGGTTTTTCCGACTGAATTTTCTTGAGGGCTTCCGTGCCGGTTTTTGCCTTGACAATCTCATATCCAGTTTTTTTAAGAAGGATCTCCTCAAGCATAAGTACCGTATCCATGTCATCTGCTATTACTATCTTATCTTTATCCGGCATGTATCCTCCCCTTCATTCGTGAATAATACATTTTCATAGAATCTGCAACAGCATTTTTTTGCGCGGAGGCGGACAACTCCTTCCTCTCATGCGTATTCCACAAACTTTTCTGCCGCATTCTTTGATTTAGACAAGGTTCCGAATGCCGAACCATATAAAGTACACTGAAAAGCCTGCGAATATAATCCCGCTGACAAGGGTAACCGCTCTGAATCCTTTTGAAGAGAGGAACCGCTGCATAAAACTGAAGGAGAGTGCAACGATGCTGTACCACACGAAGTCGGCAAGTATATGCCCTGCATAGAAAACCACAATACCCTTCATGCCATAGTGAAATGAAAGTACGATGTAGCTCAAGCCTATGGTAACCCACCATATGATCCAGTAAGGATTCGACAGCGACGTAACAATGCCGGCAACGTATGCCGAGCCATGCACCAGGCCTCCCCTGCCCTCTGTCAAAGCATTGTCCGGGGACCTGAATGCCTCGTAAGCCATCCAGAGAAGCGTTATACCGCCTGCAATGCCGATACCGCCCATGACCATATTGTTTTTAAGCAGTCCGCCGAATCCGAGGTAAAGCAGAACGACCAGCAGGGCCTCAAGCGTACCGTGTCCCATGACGATGAGAGGCCCGGAGACGAACCCCCTTTTGCTGCTCATAAGCATGGTGGCCGTAAACATCGGTCCGGGCATCATGGCACCGGAAAAGGCGATCAGAAAAGAACTGAAAAATATACCTGTTAATGCCATACAGGATCGATAGCATGTATCGGGAAAGAATTAAACAGTGTTGCAAATACCGGCGGACAATCCGAAAACGAACGGGTGTTCGCCGCAATCCCCGCTATTTATAGCGGCGGGGTACCCAAGCGGGGCTTGGGTCGGGCGAACTAACTATACGATTAACATATCCCTTACCGACGAAGAACCACACTGTTTACGG
>JAKAHI010000032.1 GCA_021815065.1 bacterium
TGTCGAGGACGTGGAAGTAGGCGTAAAACTCCTGCCGCTGTTGAAAAAAGAAATAGCCATCAGCAAGGTAATCCTGGTAAAGCCCGCGATAAACATTATTCGGTATCCGAACGGAACGTATAATTTCTCCGATCTGTTGCAAAAAAAGGCGGAGAAACCTGCGGAAAAAATAACCGCAACAGCCAAACCATCGTCCGGCATACCGGAGGGATTTTACCTTGATAAGTTTTCTCTGACCGACGGGGTGATAAACATAACCGATGCCGGGCATGGGAAAGAACACACGTACGGGCTCAACCACATCAACCTCGGCGTATACGGTTTTAATGTCAAAAAGGCATTCAAGGTATCGGTGGGTGTTTCCTTCGACAATTTAAAAGACGCGCGGCTCGATATAAATGGAAAAGTAGGCCCGACCGGTACGCAGGTATCGGTGGAACACCTGCCGCTCAATATAACCATCTCGTTAAAGCACATCGATATACCGTATGTAATGTCCCTTGCGGGGGTAAAGGCAATGCCGTTGAGCGCAGGCACGCTCGATGTCGATGAAAAACTCAACTCACGATCCTCCGGCGCTATGGATATAAACGGAACAATCCAGCTTACGGGACTTGCCCTTACCAACGGCACGGTAAGCCCGTTTTCCATAAGCAACAACCTGCAGTTTATACCAAAAGAAAAACTGTTAGCGATAAATGATGTTACCGTGAAATCCGATGGTATCGATCTCGGCATAAAGGGCAATACCAATATTGCCGCAAAAACAGTCAATCTGGACCTTGCCTCCAGGCAGTTGTCCATGGAGAAACTGCTGGCGTTCTACAGCCCGCTCAGCAAATCATTGCCGCAGAATGTAAGCATCAGCGGAGACGGGAGTATTAAGACGACCGTCCGTACGACCAAGACCGTGGTAGGCGTACAGGGTACCATCGATCTGGCAAATGCAAAAATAAGCTATGAAAAGATGTTTATAAAGCCTGCCTCGGTACCATTGAGCCTGGCGTATGATATTTCCAAGGATGGGAACGCGGTTACCATCAGTGACATAAAATTCATTCTGGACAAGCTGGCAATGGATGCTGCCGGTAAGGTCATGATGGCAGGTGACATGAACGGGGCGATCCATGTTCACACGAACGCAATACAGATTCAGTCATTGGAAGACACCGTCCCCATGATAAAGTCATACAAAGCAAAAGGGAGTTTTGTGCTCGAGGCAGATGCTCACGGAGCATTCAAGAATCCGAAGGCGCTTGCTGTTCAGGGCAGGCTGCAGGTAAAGGATGTATCCGCGAATATTGCCTCTCTGCCAAAGCCTTTGAAATCCTTTAACATGGATGCGGAATTCACCCGTGACAGTGTGAATCTGAAATCCATGCTTGTTCAGATCGGCCAGTCCGAGGTCAAAGCAAACGGTACGATCCATGATTTTTCCGCTCCGCAGGGCAGGCTGAACGTTGTGTCTCCGTACCTGAACGTGGATGAATTGATGCCTGCATCAAAAGCCAAAGAAGAACATCCGAAGGAGCAGGCCGCTGCTCAGCAAGGAGAAGCAAAGCCCTCTATTCTGGATAAGGCCGATATAACCCTGTCGGCGAATGTGAAGAAAGGCGTTGTTAAGAAGGCGTCGTTCAGCGATCTGGTAGCACTGGCAAGGATTGTTAAGGGGACCATCATGCTGGATAAATTTGATGTAAAGACATTTTCCGGCAATATAGCGGCAAACGGCACCGTCGGTATGAACAAGGAACAGCCGTACAATGTAAAACTGAAGGCGAATGGATTGAACCTTGGAGATATGCTTGCCACCTTTACCACCTACAAGGATGTCATGAGCGGCAAGCTTGGGACGGACATTGCGCTGCATGGAAACGCAAAAGAACTGAAGCGTACGGTCTCGGGTAATGGCACTCTTACGCTTGCAGACGGCGAGATAAAAACATTCTCCATCCTGTCGAAGTTATCGGATGTCGCAAAGCTTGCGAACATTCAAGCCGGGAACACGACAAAGATCCATACCATGAAAATGGACGCCGTCATCGATAACGGGAAGGTAACGTCAAACGATCTGAAAATGATCAGCAACGACGTGAACGTAACGGCAAACGGGTATTTCGATCTGGATTCAAATCTCAATTATCATGCAACCGGCACGCTTTCCAGGGGAATCTCCAACGGCGTCGGCGGAACAGCCGGACAGCTCATTAAAAACCAGCAAGGACAGGTTGAGATACCGTTTATCCTGACCGGCGATATACGGAAGCCGGTATTCAAGCTCGATGCCCAGGCATACGAACAGAAGATGAAGGAAGCTGCAAAGAAACAGGTTATCCAGCAGCTCAACAAACAGCTTAACAATGAATTGAAAACAAATAAATCCATCCAGCAGATACAGCAGAACAAGAACGTCCAGGACATACAAAACCAGGGCAAAAAAGCCATACAGCAGTTGTTCCATTAACATGGCTTTTTACACACTGATTCCGAAGAAGGATCATATACTTTTGCTGGACCAGAGGCTTTTGCCCGGGAAGACCCGTTACCTGAAGGTCAGGACATACCGGGATGCGTATGACGTTATAAAGCGAATGGCAGTACGGGGTGCACCGGCAATCGGCGTGACGGCAGCGTTCGGCGTTTGGCTCGGCGCACGGTCTGTCAGGACGAATAGCCGTCAGAAGTATCTGTCGGAGCTTCAGAAGGCAAGCAAACATCTTGTGAGTGCGCGTCCCACCGCATACAATCTCTCATGGGCCGTAAACAGGATGATGGAGGTTGCACGTTCCGGAAACCTCGCTCCCGCCGCAGTAACAGCAGCACTGTACAAGGAAGCTGTCCGTATTTATCATGAAGACATCGATGCGAACAGGAAGATGGGTGATTACGGCGCACGGTTAATCAAAAACAAATGGACCGTGCTTACGCACTGTAATGCCGGCGCACTTGCGACCGCGGGCTATGGTACTGCTCTCGGAGTCCTTCGCTCGGCAAAGGACGCAGGCAAGGAATTGAAGATTTTCGCTGACGAGACGAGGCCGTTTTTGCAGGGTGCACGGCTGACCGCATGGGAGCTCCAGCAGGACGGTTTTGACGTAACGCTCATAACGGACAATATGGCGGGATGGATGATGAAACAGGGGCTTATACACGCCTGTATCGTTGGTGCAGACAGGATCGCCGCCAACGGTGATGTCGCGAACAAGGTCGGCACCTACAGTGTTGCCGTACTCGCCCGTGCCCATAACATACCGTTTTATGTCGCTGCACCGTCTTCAACATTTGACCCCGCGATGTCTTCGGGAGACGGGATAATCATTGAGGAACGGCCGGACAAAGAGGTCCTGACCATAGCAGGCACGCGGATAGCCCCTGCAGGCATAAAGGTGCGCAACCCTGCGTTCGATGTGACACCCGCAAAGTACGTGACCGCAATCATAACAGAGAAAGGCGTCCTCTTTCCCCCTTATAAAAAGAGCATTCAGAAACTGCTTGTCTGAAAATCGCGGCGCATAATTGCGAAAGGAGACAGTATATGGATTTTGAAGTGTCTGAAAAGATGAAGGTCGTCTTAGGCATGATCAATGAATTTGTCGATAAAGAACTTATTCCGCTCGAGCCTGAGTTTGTGAACAAGAGTATCAAGAGCATGATGCCGGTGCTCAAAGAAAAAAGGCGGATGGTCAATAAGATGGAATTATGGGCGCCGAACCAACCGAAAGAATACGGGGGAATGGGGCTTGATCTTATAGATCATGCGCTTGTTTCCGAGGCCCTTGGCAGGTCTCCGCTCGGTCATTATGTGTTCGGCTGTCAGGCGCCTGACGCAGGCAACATGGAGATACTCTATCTCCACGGTACGCCGGAGCAAAAGGAAAAATATCTGAAGCCGCTTGTTGCAGGTGACATCCGGAGCTGTTTTAGCATGACCGAGCCTGAGATGCCGGGGTCGAACCCTGTTATGCTGGAAACCACTGCAGTAAAGGACGGGAGCGACTATGTGATCAACGGACAAAAATGGTTTTCCACGGCAGCAGACGGCGCCGCGTTCACCATCGTTATGGCAATAACGAACCCGGATGAGCATCCCTATATGCGCGCAAGCATGATCATTGTTCCGACCGATACAAAGGGCTACAGACTTGTCAGAAATATCCCCGTTATGGGACACACGGGAGAGGATTATTTTTCCCACGGCGAGGTATCGTTCCAGTCATGCCGGGTGCCGCAAACAAACCTGCTCGGCCCGGAAGGTATGGGGTTTGTGATTGCACAGGAACGGCTCGGGCCCGGAAGGATACACCACTGCATGCGGTGGATAGGTATCTGCAACAGGGCGTTCGACCTTATGTGTTCCAGGGCGTCCAAAAGGATTATGTCGCCGGACGGTAAAACGCTTGCGACAAAACAGATCGTCCAGGAATGGATAGCCGATTCCGCAGCTGAGATCAGCGCCGCACGGCTGATGGTGCTCAATGCGGCATGGAAGATAGAGAAGCTCGGCCAGAAAGAGGCGAGGGATGATGTATCGTTTATAAAATACTATGTTGCCGGCGTTTTGCAGCGTGTTGTGGACAGGGCATTGCAGGTGCACGGAGGACTCGGTATGACGGACGATACAATCCTTGCTTTTTTCTACCGGCACGAGCGCGCCGCACGCATATACGACGGTGCGGATGAGGTGCATAAGATGTCCGTTGCGAAGAGGATACTGAAGACATACGAAGGAAAGGATGTACGTTGAGGCAACCATGGATTTTACGGACAAAGCAAAAAAAATACGCGAAGGCGAACAGCTTGATATTCCCCGGGTAGAGCAGTTCCTCAAGGACAGCATACCCGGGCTGCAAGGTGCACTTGCCGTGGAGCAGTTCCCGAGCGGGTATTCGAACCTTACCTACATGATAAAGGTCGGCGATACGGAACTTGTTCTCAGAAGGCCGCCGTTCGGCACCAAGGCGAAAACAGCGCATGACATGAAAAGAGAATATACAATACTCAATGCGCTTAATCCCGTTTTCCCCTATTGTCCCAAACCCCTCTTATACGCCGACGAGGATCCCTCTGTTATGGGATGCCCTTTCTACGTTATGGAGCGCATACGCGGTATTATCCTGAGGAGGGATCTGCCAAATGGCCTTGTGTTCAGACCCGAAGATGCAAGGCGGCTCTGTGAAAACCTGCTCGACGTGCAAATCGAACTGCATTCCATTGATTATAAAAAAATAGGTCTTGCCGGTTTCGGCAAGCCTGAGGGTTATGTGAAACGCCAGGTCGACGGCTGGTCTGAGAGATACAGGAATGCACGGACGGAAGACGCACCCGATTTTGAGACCGTCATGAAATGGCTGCAGGAGAAGATGCCGAAAGAGACCGGTAGTCCCTGCATCATCCACAACGACTACAAGTTTGACAATGTTGTGCTATCTTCCGAAAACCCGCTTCAGATCATCGGCGTGCTTGACTGGGAAATGGCAACCATAGGCGATCCGCTCATGGACCTCGGCAGTTCTCTTGCCTACTGGATACAGGCTGATGATCCTCCGGAGTTTCAGGCAATACGCATGATGCCCACGGACATGCCGGGAGCCATGACACGGGACGAGCTCGTGCGGCGCTATGCCGGGAAATCGGGCACGCGCATCGATGACTTCGATTTCTATTACTGTTTCGGCTTATTCCGGCTCGCGGGCATTGCCCAGCAGATATACTACCGCTATTTTCACAAGCAGACAAAGGACGAGCGCTTTGCGCTGCTGATCTTTGCCGTGAAGGCCCTCGAACAGGCGGCATTGCGGGTCATAGAACGTTAACCCGGAAAATATGATTGGAAAATAACGGGGTAAACCTCCTTATTGCATTTATTGGGTTAACCTAACGAGGCTGCGTCATAAGGTACAAATTCAATTTTTTACTATTTTTGGGTTGTTTCCTTGACTCGCTTTTGAGAAATATGATTATGATTTACGATTATGATAGACCTTTTTTTAAAAATAATAAGGACCCCCAAAAATTTAATCCCGGTTAATACCGATGATCCCGAACAGGCGGAAATCATTGCCGTCGGCGAAAAGATACAGGACAAGGTAAAGCGATTGTTCAGAGGTTCCCTTTCCATAAGACAGATAGATGCGGGTTCCGACAATGCCTGCGAACAGGAACTCGTCGCCCTTTCCAATGCTTTCTATGATGTTGAACGTTTTGGTATCCATTTTGTAGCCTCCCCGAAACATGCGGATATGCTTATGGTAACCGGCCCTGTAACGAGGAACATGGCAAAAGCGCTGCGGCGGGCGTATGAAGCTACGCCCGATCCAAAGATTGTAGTGGCTGTCGGAGACGATGCCATAAACGGCGGCATTTATAGAGGCGCTTATGCGGTGCTGGACGGAGTGGATACCGTAGTGCCGGTGCATTACCAGATTCCCGGAGACCCCCCGTCGCCAAAAACCATTCTCTATCACCTTCTCAAAATTTTCAACACACTGGACAGGAAGCCATTATAAATACCATGCTCTCTACCGTTACCTCCTCTATGGGTTTTATTGTCCTGTTGTCGCTGTTTGCCGCAGGTGCGGCAGGTGCTTTGGTGCTGCGAAAACATGATGCGCCAGCCAATGCGTGGACCAGCCTGTTTTCGATTGCCGGTTCCTCGTGGGGCATATTCTTTGCACTCTCCGTTTTCATCACCGGGCACGATCTATCCTTTGCCGCCGGAACAGCAATTTTCCCGCTCCTTTCCCTGTCATTTCATATCGACAAGCTGTCCGCCTTTTTCATTTTTGTTGTTTCTTTGATAGCTCTCTTTTCTTCTCTGTACGGGATCGGATATGTAAAACATTATTATAAGACATACAGCATCGGTGCTCTTGGATTTTTTTACAATCTGTTCATTGCGGGTATGCTCCTCGTGGTATCCGCCTCCAACGGGATCTTTTTTCTTATTGCATGGGAAATCATGTCCGTTACGTCTTATTTCCTTGTCGTGTTTGACCGCAACGATGAGAACAATGTTAAGGCAGGGTTCCTCTATCTCATCATGACCCATGCCGGTACGGCTTTTATTATTCTTGCCTTTTTACTGTTTTATAAATTTACCGGCTCTTTTGATTTCGAAACCGTGAAAGCCGGCGCTGCGCTTATTCCCCTGTCGGCAAAAAACGCCATTTTTTTTCTTGCGCTGATCGGTTTTGGCACAAAAGCAGGCATCGTACCGTTCCATATCTGGCTTCCGGGTGCCCATCCGGCAGCTCCCTCCCACGTCTCTGCATTGATGTCCGGTGTCATGATTAAAACCGGCATTTATATGCTCATCAGAATTTTACTCGGTATGCTCCAGCCGGTTCCTGTCTGGTGGGGGCTGACGGTGCTCATTGTAGGCTCAGTGTCTTCCTTAGTCGGTGTTTTATACGCGCTTACCGAGCACGACATAAAAAAACTCCTGGCGTATCACAGCATCGAAAACGTCGGGATCATCCTGCTCGGACTTGGAAGCGCACTTACTTTTTCTTCGCTCGGCATGCCGTCGCTTGCACTCCTCGGACTCATCGCAGCGCTCTTTCATACCTTGAACCACGCTGTCTTTAAATCCCTGCTTTTTTTAAGTTCGGGTTCGGTCATCAACCAAACACATACACGGAACATGGAAGAATACGGCGGGCTTATCCGATATATGCCGCAGACAGCTTTTTTCTTCCTGGTGGGTGCCATGGCAATATCCGCCCTGCCTCCGTTGAACGGATTTTTTAGCGAATGGCTGACATTTCAGTCTCTTTTCCAGGGAATAACAATGCAGGCTTTTTCCGTAAAATGGACTTTTATACTGGCGACCGGGGCACTCGCGTTTACCGGCGGACTCGCGCTCGCTTGTTTTGTAAAGGCCTTCGGTGCAACATTCCTTGCACGTCCAAGGGGGCCGGAAGTCGCTCATGCAAAGGAGTCCTCACTCTCTTTGCGTGCGGCTATGGGGGCGCTTGCGCTCCTTTCCGTTTTATTCGGGATATTTTCCGGATACCTGATACCTTTTTTTGAAAGCATCGGAAGCCAGCTTGGTGCTTTTCAAAACGCCCCATCGTTTGTGAACGTGTCCCCGGGCCTGGACATTACCGTGGGGAATGGTTTTTCATCCGTTTCCGCACCGGTGCTTTTGCTGGCATTTGCCGGCGTTATTTCTCTTGTTGTCGTTGCCGTAAAGTTTATAATCAACAGGACGCAGAGGGTCAAGATCGGCGCCACATGGGATTGCGGTACCGACTTAACCCAGCGCATGGAAATAACCGCTACCGGGTTTGCCCGTTCGATCATCCTTATCTTTAAGGGCGTGCTCAAACCGAGTATCCAGAAAGAAATCGAATACAACGACTCTAAAAGCAGGTATTTACCGAAAACCAGGACCGTCATTCTCGGGGTCAGCGATGTATACGGGTCTTATGTTTACAAACCCCTGCGTAAGATGATTACCGGATTATCCGAGCGCGCGAAGGACATCCAAAGCGGAAACATAAATGCCTACATTTCCTATATCTTCATCGCGCTGCTCATCGCTTTATTTTTGGTGCTCTGAATTATGATGACACTCTTATGGACAATGCAGTTTATCATGGTACCGGCGGTAGCACCTCTCTGTGCGGGCATTATTAAAAAATTCAAGGCCAGGCTTCAAGGCCGGGAGGGTGCGGGTATCTTTCAGCCGTACAAAGATATAAAAAAACTCCTCTATAAGGACGAAGTGATCAGCAGGGACGCCTCCTGGATCTTCCGATATGCGCCGTACATCATCTTTGCCGTGACCGTCGTAGCCGGTGCAAGCATCCCGCTCTTCGCGTCCTTCCTCAAAAACACCCTGACCGGCGATTTACTGGTTGTCATCTATACGCTTTCCATCGGCACGTTCTTTCTGGCACTTGCGGGTATGGACACGGGAAGTGCTTTCGGAGGATTCGGTGCGAGCCG
The DNA here is from genome assembly GCA_021815065.1 of bacterium. Lineage (GTDB taxonomy): Bacteria > JAMCPX01 > JAMCPX01 > JAMCPX01 > JAMCPX01 > JAJYLM01. Next base: position 8,953 of record JAKAHI010000032.1, read on the forward strand.
CGAGATGACTGTTTCCGCACTCGCAGAAGGAGGACTCATATTCTCGCTCCTGACCGTCGCTCTTGTGAGCGGGACCACCAATCTGTTCGCCGTTTCCGGCACCGGTATGTTTACCCTCGGACGGTCTTTCCTTCCCAGAATATTGGCGTTCGGAGGGTTTTTTATCGTGTTGCTTGCCGAGACCGGACGTTTCCCTTTCGATAATCCCGCAACGCATCTTGAGCTGACCATGATCCATGAAGCCATGATTC
>JAKAHI010000033.1 GCA_021815065.1 bacterium
AAGGAGTGTAAATAGTAATGGGCATAAGATATTATAAACCTACTTCACCTGCACGTCGTTTCATGCAGGTTCTTAGTTTTGACGAGCTGACCACCCAGCAGCCGGAGAAATCGCTCCTGGCACCTCTCAAGAAGCATGGGGGGAGAAACAATGTGGGGAGGATTACCTCCAGGTTCAGAGGCGGGGGGCATAAGCAGATGTACAGAATAATAGATTTTAAGCGTGATAAGTTCGACGTGCCTGCCCATGTCGCTTCCATAGAGTATGATCCCGTGCGAACGGCATTTATTGCACTTTTGAAATATGCCGATGGAGAAAAACGATATATACTTGCGCCGCAAGAATTGAAAGTAAACGACGTTGTCCTTTCGAGCAGGACAAAAGAGATCGATATTCTGAAAGGCTATGCAATGCCGCTGAAGTTTATGCCCTCGGGCAGCAACATACACAACATAGAATTGAAACCGGGAGAAGGCGGAAAGATTGTGAGAGGAGCAGGTACCGTTGCACAGTTGATGGCAAAGGAAGGGGATTATGCCCACGTAAAGCTCCCCTCGGGGGAAGTTCGGCTGATAAGGTTGGACTGCATGGCAACCATAGGACAGTTGAGCAATATCGATAACATAAACATATCCATCGGCAAAGCAGGACGCATGCGATGGATGGGGCGTAAACCTCATAACAGGGGCGTGTCCATGAATCCTGTCGATCATCCGCATGGCGGAGGAGAAGGCAAATCAGGGCAGGGTAACCCGCATCCCGTGTCTCCATCGGGCGTGCCCGCAAAAGGGTTTAAAACGAGAAAACCAAAGTATTCAGACAAATATATCATTAAGGGAAGAAAAGAAAAATAATAGAGGAGAATGAATGGCACGATCATTAAAAAAGGGCCCGTTTATAGAAGAGTCATTATTAAAAAAAATACAGCAGATGACCGAGAAAAAGGAAAAACGTTTGATCAAAACATGGTCCAGACGGTCCGTTATATCTCCGGAAATGGTCAGTTTTACTATTGCTGTCCACAACGGAAAGAAATTCATACCCGTCTATGTTACGGAAAATATGGTTGGTCACAAGCTCGGTGAGTTTGCACCTACAAGGACATTCGTCATGCATTCGGGAGACAGAAAAACAGGAAAGACAGAGTCCGAGGGAAAGGAATAGTTGAACCATGGAAATAAAGACTTCATTAAGATTTTTAAGACTTGCACCCAGAAAGGCGAGACTGGTTGCCGATGTAATCAGGGGAAAGGATGTCAATGCCGCACTCGGTCTTTTAAAATTTATAAACAAAGCTGCATCCGGTCATATAGCAAAGCTGATACGGTCGGCTGTCGCGAATGCGGAAACTAAGGGAACCGTTGATGTCGATAACCTCTATATTAAATTTATAACGGTCTCCGGAGGTCCGACGATGAAGCGTTTCAGGTCTGCGCCGATGGGAAGGGCATTAAGAATAAGAAAAAGAATGTGTCACATCGACTTAATTCTCGATGAGAAATAAAGGAGAGTAATTTTGGGACAGAAAACAAATCCAATAGGTTTTAGGGTAGGCATAATAAGAAGCTGGAACTCAAGATGGTTTGCGGAAAAAGACTATGCCATAGCTTTACACGAGGATTACAAAATAAGGAATTTCCTAAAAAAGAAATTATATCATGCTGCCGTATCGAATATCATCATCGAGCGTGCTATCAATAAGATAAAGGTTAACATACATAGTGCACGGGTCGGGCTTATTATCGGTAAAAAGGGTGTGGAAATAGAAGCGTTGAAAGCAGAGCTTACCAAGATGCTGTCGGGAAGGGAAGTAACGATTAATATTTTCGAGATTAGAAAACCGGAACTTGATTCACAGCTTGTTGCAGAGAATATAGCCCTTCAGTTAATAAGAAGGATCTCGTACAGGAGGGCCATGAAGAAGGCCATCAGTTCGGCACTTAAATTCGGCGCCAAAGGTATCAAAGTGATGATAGCGGGCAGGCTTGCCGGTGCAGAAATTGCAAGGACTGAGTGGTACAGGGAAGGCAGAGTGCCTCTTCAGACTTTAAGAGCAGACATTGATTATGGTTTTGCGGAGGCCTTTACGACGTATGGCGTTATAGGCGTCAAGGTATGGATTTTTAAGGGCGAAGTTCTTGACAAACCGGAAGAGCAGCAAACGCAGAGCAGTGTAGTCGCTTAATGAAACAGGAGCAATGATATATGTTAATGCCGAGTAAAGTTAAATATAGAAAGCAGCAAAGGGGAAGAATGAAGGGGCTGGCAAAAGGCGGCAGCACCCTGGCATTCGGCGACATTGGTTTGCAGGCGCTGGGAAGGGGTTATATGACGTCAAAGCAAATCGAGGCTGCAAGAATAGCAATAGCACGATTTATCAAAAAGACCGGCAGGGTATGGATAAGAGTTTTTCCCGACAAACCATACACGAAAAAACCTGCGGAAACCAGAATGGGAAAAGGAAAAGGCGATCCCATTGAATGGATAACCATTGTTAAGCCTGGAAGGGTGCTCTATGAGATGGAAGGTATGGAACGGGAAGTTGCGTATAAAGCGCTTACCAGTGCAAGTTACAAACTGCCATTCGCAACAAGAATAATAGAAAGAGAGACGGTGAAATGAAGCCTTCAGAGATAAGAAGTCTATCCGTAGACGAAATAAAAGAAAAAATAAATACGATGAGAAGAGAATTGTTTAACCTGAAACTAAAAGTTAGTACAGCCCAGCTTGCTGACTTCAGGAGCTTTCGGATGATGAAGAAAGATTTGGCGAAACATTTAACCATACTGACGGAAAAGGAGAGGGGGATACATGCAAAATAACGATAAACGGAAGCCCTTTTCCATGATAGGTTTTGTGGTTAGCGACAGAATGAACAAAACAAGGGTAGTCGTTGTAGAAAAGACGCTGAAACATACCAGGTACGACAAGCCGGTAAAGAAAAAAATCAGGTACAAAGCACATGACGAGCAGAACCAGTCACACACCGGTGATAAGGTGGAGATTGTCATAGCAAGGCCGGTGAGCAGGGAAAAGAGATGGAGAATATCAGCGATCATCGAGAAATCAAAAACGAACCTTGATAAAGGGGAGGCTGCATGATCCAGGAGAGTACAAGACTTAATGTGGCCGATAATACGGGGGCTAAAGTTGTTGCCTGTATTAAGGTTCTGGGAGGAACACGGCGCCGGTATGCGACGATTGGCGACGTAATAGTCGTATCGGTAAAAGAAGCCACGCCCACCGCAAAGGTTAAAAAGGGTGAAGTGGTCAAGGCTGTAATCGTAAGAACAAAAAAAGAAGTGAGAAGGAATGACGGGAGCTATATACGTTTTGATGCTAATTCAGTTGTCTTGCTGAACCCCCAGCTTGAGCCTATAGGAACGAGAATATTCGGTCCTGTTGCACGGGAACTGAGAGCAAAGAAATTTATGAAGATTATATCACTGGCACCGGAAGTACTGTGAGGACGGATATGAAATTATACATTAAGAAAGGCGATACGGTAAAGGTAATTACCGGAAACGACCGTGGTAAAACCGGAAAAGTTATCGGGGTTGATACCGCGAATGGTAAGGTGATCGTTGAAAAGGTACACGTTGTCAAAAAACATACCAAACCTTCGAACACGAACCCGACAGGCGGCGTGATAGAAAAGACGCTCCCCGTTTCCGTGTCGAATGTGCTTTTGTTTTGCAAGAACTGCAACAAAGCCGTACGGCCGGGATTCAGGTTTATGGAGGATGGAAGCAAGGTCAGATACTGCAGAAAATGCAATGAGGTTATCGAATAATGGCCAGACTAAAAGAACTTTATAAAAAAACGATAGTAAAAAAGTTGATGAAAGAATTTGGGTACAAAAACCAGTATCAGGTTCCCCAGCTTATAAAAGTTGTTATTAATATGGGTCTTGGGGCGGCGAAAGAGAACCCCAAGCTTATCGATTCGGCGGTTATTGAGCTGGGACAGATAACGGGTCAGAAACCGGTTATAAAAAAGGCAAAAAAATCTATTTCAACATTCAAACTGAGGGAGGGAGTTCCCATCGGCGTGATGGTAACATTGAGAAGCAACATCATGTACGAGTTTGTCGACAGGCTTGTGAACATTGCTCTTCCAAGGGTGAGAGATTTTAAAGGCATATCATCGAAAGGATTCGATGGAAGAGGCAACTACACGATGGGCTTGACCGAGCAGATAGTATTTCCGGAAATAAGCTATGATAAGATTGATAAGATAAAAGGAATGAATATAACGTTTGTTACCACAGCTAAGACGGACAAGGAAGCAAGAACGATGTTAGAGTGGCTTGGGCTGCCGTTTAATAAGTAATTGGAGGAAAACACGTGGCAAAGAAATCCTTAATTGTAAAAACGAGTAAACCGAAAAAATTTAAAGTCAGGGCATATAACAGGTGTCCGATATGCGGCAGATCGAGAGGATATATGGGAAAGTTTAATATGTGCAGGATATGTTTCAGAAAACTGGCATTACGGGGGGATATTCCCGGTGTCATAAAAGCGAGCTGGTAGGAAAATTATGAATACAACAGATCCAATTTCAGATTTATTGGTTGCCATCAAGAATGCACTGATGAGAAAAAAGATAGAGGTCCTGGTACCGTTTTCAAACATGAACAGCGATATCCTGAGAGTATTGAAAGAGGAGAGATTTATTGCTGATTACGATCGGATCACCGAGGATGGTAAGGCAAAGATTACCATCACGCTGCTGTATAGAAAAGACGGCAAACCGTATATCCACGACATAAAGAGGATAAGCAAACCCAGTTTGAGAAGATACAGCGGATATAGAAAAATTAGTAAGGAAAAAAACGATTACGGTATTACCATAGTGTCGACCCCTCAAGGTGTTATGTCGAATAAGGCTGCAAGGAATGCGAAGATCGGCGGCGAAATGTTGTGTGTAATATGGTGAGGAGGCAGAATGTCTAAGTTAGCAAGAAAACCTATAAAGATTCCACCGAAAGTAGCAGTTAAGTCGGAGTCGAATGTACTGAAAATACAGGGACCGAAGGGTACACTGGAGAAGGCCATACCGCAGGGAATAGATGTTGTTATTTCCTCAGACAGTGTAAAAGTAACAAGAAAAAATGATGAGAAGACCGTCAGAATGCTCCATGGTATGTATACGTCTCTTATTATCAATATGCTGCAAGGGGTGACCGAGGGATTCAAAAAGGAACTGGAACTGGTCGGTGTAGGATACAAAGCCGATATTAAAGATAAATCTCTTGTTTTTAATATAGGTTTTACAAAACCGGTCATCATGCTCCTTCCCTCCGATATAAATGCAAAAATAGAAGAAAAACAAACGAAGCTTATTCTGACCGGTATCGATAAGGATAAAGTCGGACTCTATGCTGCAAAGATACGGGCAATAAAGCCCCCGGATGCTTACAAAGGGAAAGGCATTAAATTTATCGGTGAGGTGTTGAAACTGAAGCCCGGAAAATCTGCTGCCGGTTCTACGGGAGGCGCTGCAGCAGGCGGTGGCAAGTAAAATAAAAAAGGAATTTTATGATAAAAACAATAGGTAAAAACAAAAACAGAATTTTCAGGAAACAACGATTAAAGGGCAAAGTGAGCGGGACGGAATCAAAGCCCAGGCTTATAATGTTCAAAAGCCTCAAGAACTTATACGTGCAGTTAATAGACGATGAGAAGCAAAATACAATCTTATCGTTATCTACGTTAAACAAAGAGTATTTCGGTAAATTAAAGAGTAAAAAGAATAAAGATGCGGCCAAGAAAATCGGCGAAATAATAGCGGAGAAGTCCATCGAGAAGGGTATTAAGAATGTTGTTTTCGACAGGAATGGTTATAAATATCACGGCAAAATAAAACTTTTTGCAGATTCAGCGCGCAATAAGGGTCTTATATTTTAAGGAGGTGTGAGCTTGGTAGATTCAAACGACAATGTAGAATTTAAAGAGAACATAATCAAGATCAACAGGGTGGCTAAGGTTGTAAAAGGCGGAAAAAGATTCAGCTTCAGCACTCTGGTTGTGGTCGGTAATCACAGAGGACTTGTAGGGTATGGACTCGGGAAGGCAAATGAAGTCCCTGATTCTATAAGAAAAGGAATAGAGAAAGCGAAAAAGAATATGATCAATGTGCCGATAAAGAAAGGAACACTGCCGTATCATGTTACCGGTAAGTTCGGTGCGGGCATGGTATACCTTAAGCCTGCTCCAACGGGTGCAGGTATTATAGCAGGCGGTGCAGTGAGGGCGGTTCTTGAACTCGCAGGATATAAGGACGTTGTTGCAAAAATATTCGGCTCCCACAATCCGCATAATGTTTTAAAAGCAACGATGGATGCGCTTGATAATCTGCCCGAGTTAAAAGATGTAATGCCGCAGCAGGATGAAGCACTACCACTCCTGAGTGATAGTACCGTGATTAATAAATAGCAGTTTTGCGAGGAGAGTATGAATCTATCTACATTAAAAAAGCCTGAAGGTATGACAACACAAAGGAAGAGGATTGGGAGAGGAACAGGTTCTGGTTTTGGTAAAACCGCAGGGAAAGGACATAAGGGACACAATGCAAGATCCGGAGGCGGTGTAAAACCTGATTTCGAAGGCGGTCAGATGCCGTTGAAACGCCGTATGCCAAAATACGGGTTCGTGAATACCAATCGCGTCGAATACCAGGTTATCAATATGAAAGCATTCGATATATTTTTAGATAATGAAGAGGTATCCATAGAAAAGATGGTTGAAAAAGGTATGATAAAGGGAAATAAGCCTGTCGTTATTCTGGGAAACGGGGACATTCATAAGAAATTGGTGATATATGCACACCGCTTTTCCCAGCAAGCAAAGCAAAAGATCGAAACCGCAGGCGGTAAAGCAGAGGTAGTTTCAATTGTTAGATAATGTCGTAAACATTCCGAAGATACCTGAACTCCGCAAACGGCTGCTCATCACCCTCCTTATCCTTACTCTCTACAGGTTAGGGGTTGCCATACCGACTCCGGGGGTCAATGCCCATGCACTGGCTGCATTCTTCAGCCAGAATACAGGGACATTGTTCGGCTTGTTCAATTTGTTTACCGGCGGTGCATTCGAACATTTCTCCATAGTTACGCTCGGTATCATGCCGTATATCTCCGCAGCTATTATCATAGATCTGCTGACCGCGGTTTTCCCCTACCTAGAGAAGCTCAAAAAAGAGGGAGAACTCGGCAGAAAGAAGATTGTACAGTATACCAGATACGGAACGGTGCTCATAAGTCTTGTTCAGGGATTTGTCATTAGTTATGGACTCGAAAGCATGCACGCACCGGGCGGCATTTCGATTGTTATAAACCCGGGTTTTTCTTTCAGACTCCTCAGTACCGTTACCCTTACGGCGGGTACTATACTTCTTATGTGGCTTGGCGAGGAAATAACGGAACGTGGAATCGGTAATGGCATTTCGCTTATCATTTATTCGGGTATCGTTGCACGGATGCCGTCGGCAATATTTAATACCTTCAGACTCGTCAGAAGCGGTGAAATGAACCTCGTGGTATTGCTTTTTATCGCTGCTTTAATGGTTGTGGTCGTTGCGTTTATCATATTCGTCGAACTGGGACAGAGAAAAATACCGGTACAATATGCCCAGCGTGTCGTCGGCAGGAGAATGTACGGAGGACAGGAGACGTTTCTTCCCTTAAAGGTCAATACATCGGGTGTTATTCCCCCTATCTTTGCCTCTTCTCTTTTGATGGTCCCGGCTACGATTACAAGTATGGCAAGCGTATCCTGGCTGAGTTACCTGAGGACATACCTGACGCCGGGTAATTATATGTACGATATATTTTACGCTGTTCTGATAATCTTTTTCACCTTTTTTTATACAGCGGTTACGTTTAACCCCGTTGATGTAGCTGATAACTTAAAGAAGTATGGCGGATATGTGCCCGGCATAAGACCAGGCAAGAGTACCTCAGATTATGTTGACAAGATACTAACCAGGATTACCGTTGGCGGGGCGCTCTACCTCGCTGCAGTCTGTGTGCTGCCGACCATCCTTATCAGCAGGTTTAATGTGCCGTTTTATTTCGGAGGTACATCGCTCCTTATCGTTATAGGTGTAGCTCTCGATACAATCTCTCAAATAGAGTCTCAGCTTATTATGAGAAATTATGAAGGGCTCATGAAAAATGTAAAAATGAAAGGAAGAAGGTGGTAATGTTATGATTCGACTATTATTGATCGGCCCCCCGGGAGCGGGGAAAGGAACACAGGCAACAATCATAAGCAAGAAATACGGTATACCGCAGATAGCGACCGGCGACATGCTGCGTCAGGAAGTTAAGAGCGCAACCGATCTTGGAACAAAGGCAAAGGCATTTATGGATAAAGGCGAATTGGTTCCGGATTCTCTTGTTATAAGTATGCTCGAGAAGAGGCTGAAAGAGAAGGACGCAAGTAAAGGATTTATCCTGGACGGTTTCCCTAGGACAGTGGCTCAGGCAGATGCCCTTGACGGCAAATTTAAAGAATTAAAAATCGATAAATTTGTTGTTATAGAGCTGAAGGTCAACGAGGAGAACATCATTCAGAGGTTATCGGCACGGCGCGTTTGCAACAGTTGCGGCAAGATCTTCAATTTGATGACCGAGCCTCCTAAGAAAGACGGCACGTGCGATGACTGCAATGGGAGCCTTTATCAGAGGGATGACGACAAGGAAGTTACTATCAGGGAACGGTTCAAGGTCTATAACAGCAAGACTGCTCCTCTGATCGAATATTATGCAAAGAAAGGCATGCTGAAGACCGTTACTGCGGACGGCAGCATAGAAGCAATAAACAAGAGTATAGCTGCGATCATCGATAAGGCCTTTAATGGTTAGTGTAAAGACCGCCGAAGAGGTGAAAAAAATTGCAGAAGCATCTCAGATCGTCGCTATTATACTGCAGGAACTTTCTACCAGCGTAAAGTCAGGCATGAGTACGGAAGAGATCAATACGATGGCTGAAAACATGTTAAAAAAATACGGTGCCAGTCCTGCATTTAAGGGGTACAGAGGGTATCCGGCAAGTATATGCGTATCAATCAATGATGAGATTGTTCACGGTATACCGTCTCCCAAAAGGATAATAAAAGACGGAGATATTGTAAGCCTCGATTTTGGAGTCCTGATGAATGGATTTTTTGGCGATGCAGCGATTAC
>JAKAHI010000034.1 GCA_021815065.1 bacterium
TGTGCACGGGTAATTCGTGCAGGAGTCAGATGGCAGAAGGCATTGCAAGGGCATTGGGTAAAGGATTGATAGAGCCATGCAGTGCAGGTGTTATGCCATCCGAAGTGCATCCGAAAACAGTTCGGGTGATGAAAGAGATAGGTATAGACATTTCAAACCAGAGATCAAAAGGCATAGACGAAAACCTTTTGAATGCGATGGATATCATAATCACGCTGTGCAGCAGCGCCGAGGCAATGTGTCCTATGACACCGCCGCGGATAAAGCGCATCCACTGGTCAATCGATGATCCAAAAACAGCCACCGGGAGTGAAGAAGATGTCCTCAATGCCTTTCGTAGTGCGAGGGATGAGATAAAGAAACAGGTAACGAAGCTTATTGAAGATATACGGCGTAATCCGAATAGAGTAAAAAAACAAAGGTAAGATACTATTGGAATCCAGAAAAAAACTGGATTCCGTGTCAAGCACGGAATGACAGAAAAGGGATAAAACAAAGGAAATATGAAATGACGAGGAGGCTTCTTGAGAAATTGCACAACTTCAGGCTTTTGCCTGTTTTCGTAATAGTGAGCATGGCAATCGGCATTGGCATCGGTAAAATGTACGGGATTTCAAACTTTGCGCTCACGCCGCCGATTGACGCTATCAAAGCCATATTCCATGGAACATACGCGTTTAACCTTCCCAACACCCTTGCACTCGGGGTCGTTATCGGTCTTTTCATGATGATATACCCTGCAATGGCAAACATTAAATTTGAAGACCTTGGCAAGGCTGCCCGATCGCCGAAGCAGCTTCTTATCGTAATGTTCTTCAACTATGCGATAGCCCCATTCTTTATACTTTTGCTTGCAAGGATATTTATGGGCAGTGAGCCTGACCTGTACACGGGGCTTGTTCTCTATGGGCTTGCGCCGTGTATAGCAATGGTGATTGTGTTTACCTACCTTGCACAGGGCAATGCTCCGCTTGCAATAATACTCGTAGCCGTGAATTCCATCATTCAAATGCTGCTGATCCCTGTCTACGCAAAACTCCTGCTCGGTAATGTCCATTTTGATGTCTGGGTTGTTGGGGAGAGCGTGCTGCTATATCTCGGTGTCCCGCTTGTCGCAGGTATGCTGACGAGAGTATTGGGTGTAAAGAGGTTTGGAGAAGCGTGGTTCAATAAACTAAAATTTTATCTGGATACCTTGTCCATCGTCGGGCTTCTTTTTACCCTTATCGTCATGTTTGCACTCAAAGGCGATCTGATCCTGAAGAAACCGTTTTTCATAGTACAGATGGCAGTACCCATGGTCATATTTTTCTGGGTGATGTTTGTCGTGGTTTATCTCGTGAGCTGGAGGCTAAAGTTGAATTACGAAGATTCTGTGGCGGTTGCATTCAACTCCACAGGCAGGGATTTTGAGATAGCCATTGCAATAGCCATAACCGCATTCAACCCCACCGTTGCACTTGCAACCGTCATAGGACCGCTTATCGAAGTGCCGGTCATGCTTGTGCTTGTCTGGTTCGCAAAGAGAACGGAATTGAAGCTCTTTGGAAGCAGGAGGTAGTTATGTATAAAAAGATATTGTATCCAATTAAGTTCGAAGAGTTCTCTCTCGACGTACTCTCGTGCATCCTGAATTTTAAAAAAGCCGGCACAAAGGAGATTGTTTTACTTCATGTAATAGATGTGGGGAAGTTGCCGATGGATAAATATCAAGGTTATAATCCCGACGATGTGACAAAATTAGAAGAGATTGCAGATATAAAGATGAATGACGCAGTCAGGTTGATCGAGGATGCAGGATTGGTAGCAAAAAGGCTAATAACAGTTGGTGTCCCGTACAGGGAAATATTGAAAACAGCAGAGGACGAGAAGGTATCCATCGTTGTGTCCGGCAGACAGAAAAAAGGAGTGCTCAGCGAAATTTTCATAGGTTCAAACACGGATAAAGTCATTCGGTATGGAAAATCTCCCGTGTATGTCCCAAAATATCCTGCGGCATTTGGTGGAAGCAAAGAGATGTGTGTGCAATACTGTGCAGCTCCATTCCGAAAAGTGCTCTACCCTACTGATTGGTCGGACTGCGCGCAGGAAGCCTTGAGATATCTGAAAGGATTGAAAGATGCAGGGGTGAAAGAAGTAATAGTAGCCCATGTAATGGATGAAAAGGCCATGAAATTACAGCCCTCTGAAAAGTTTAAGGAATTTGAAAGAATAGATGGAGAAAAATTGGAAATGGTCAGACAGGAACTTGCGAAGGAAGGATTCAACGCGAAAATCCATCTCCGGGTGGGCAGGGCTGGAGTAGACATTATCAAGATTGCAGGGAAAGAGGATGTATCTCTTATCGTTATGGGCTCACATGGGAAAGGTTATGTACAGGAGATCCTCTGGGGTTCGGTTTCAAGAAATGTTGTTGAATATAGTGATAGACCAGTGTTGCTGATTAACTACTGAAAACGATCAGAAAAGGCGAACAAGAGAATGGTGAGTTCTATGAAGATTCAAGTTTTGGGAGCGGATTGTCCGACATGTAAAAGATTATATAAACGAACAACTCAAGCAGTGGAAGAATTGCAACTTAGGATTGTAATCGAATACATTACGGATATTCAAAAGATAATCGAGATGGGTGTTCTGCAAACCCCAGTATTAGCAATAAACGGGAGGCCGGTTTTGACCGGATTCTTGCCGGATGTTAATTTAATCAAGGGAACGATCAAAAAATATATATAATGATAAGGAGTTAAGAACATGAAAAGAATAATCGTTGCAGGCTTGATCGGTATAGGTGTTCTTGTTTTTTTGATTTTTGTTTCAAGGAATAATACGCAAACCACGGATCAAAATTATAATATTCAGGCTTCAGAAAATCAAGGCAAAGAGCAAATACAACCGTCAGAAAAAATCGAAGTTATTCATTTTCACGGGACACAACAGTGCTGGTCATGCATAAAGGTTGGTGAGTATGCGTTGGAAACGATCAAGGATAAGTTCCCCAAAGAGTATGCTGACGGCAAAATTATCTATAAAGACGTAAACGTAGATAGTCCTGAAAATAGAGATATTGTCATAAAATATCAGGCTCGCGGTTCATCTCTTTTTATCAATGCTATAAGAAATGATAGTAATAATATCGAACAGGATTTCACCGTCTGGAGATTGGTTTCAAATGAAAAACAGTTTATTCAATATTTTCAAAATAAGCTCAATCACGTATTAGGAAAATAAAACAATGGGTTTTATCAATTCTCTCATTGATACGTACAACATTCCCGTACTTACTGCTTTTCTTTTGGGTATACTTACTTCCATGAGTCCCTGTCCTTTAGCCACGAATATTACCGCTATCGCTTACCTTTCCCGGGAGATAAAGGTCCCCAATCGAGTTGTTTTATCGGGCCTTTTTTATACGTTAGGCCGGGGGATAACGTATACACTGCTTGCGGCTCTGATTTATTTCGGGATTTCGTCTTTTCAGATTTCCAGAATCTTTCAAGGCTGGGGCGATAAGGTCTTAGGTCCGGTTTTGATTCTGATCGGTTTAATAATGTTCGGCGTAATAAAGATCAATTTTCAATACAACAGTCCAACAATCGAAAAAATAAAATTATGGCTGGCAAACAAGGGATATTCCGGAGCGCTTGTTTTGGGCATAGTGTTTGCTTTTGCATTCTGTCCGTACAGCGGTGTATTGTTTTTCGGTCTCCTTGTTCCCCTGATATTGAAATCTTCGGGGGGATTAATCTTGCCTTCTTTCTTTGCTCTGGGTACCGGATTGCCGGTGGTTATTTTTGCTTTTCTCATCGCTTTTAGTATGCAAACAGTTGGCAAGGCGTTCAGAATAGTTCAGCAAATTGAAAGGTGGTTGAGATACGGGATAGCTTCCATATTTATACTGACCGGGATTTATTATACAAAATATCTTTTGGAATCTCTAAAATAGAGACGCATGTTTTATGTTTTCAGGTTACAGGATCGTTTATTATGGAAGGCGGGTAGTTACAACAGGAAAGCTAATTTATTTATCGGTTTATCGGGGATTAAATAATGCAACGGTATCAAAAGGAAAGGATTGCTAAATATGCGAAAGGCATCGGATCGAACGGTTACGATCATAAGAAACAGAAAGTGCAGGAAGAGCGATATTGTTGTCCGTTTCCTCGAGAAGGAGAAGATACCGTTCAAGGCATTCTATCTTGGCGAGGACAGGATTGCGGATGAGCTTGCCAGGAAGTACAATATCCTCTCGTCGCCCGGCATTATCATAGGCAAGAAAACAATAAACCCATACGATCTTATCGCACAGTGCAAGGTGAAGGATCCTGCCTCAGCCAAAAAACTATTCGAAGGGCTGCTTTCCGGCTCAAAAAATAACACGAACACGAAATAAAATAAGCCCGAAAAATGCATTTATCGAACTCAGGCCATTTCTTTTAAAATAAAGTTTACCGACGAAATCACCCTACCTTTAGAATAAGAAAAATCAGGGGTCATGCAATGCTTCTCCGTTGTTTATTCGCCATCTCAAGCTGCAACTTTATGCCGAATCCACTGAATTCTTCCATCGTATGGAGAGCTCTGAGGAAATAGTCTATATAATAATTCACATCGCATACAAACAACGGCTTTCCGTGGATTATGGCATTATAATAAAGCATGGGTTTGCTGAAATCCTCATCAATGCAAATAATTTCAACATCTTTTCCTGATAGCTTGCTGGTGGCAATGGATATGTCAGTAATTACCTCAAAAAGTTTTTCCTCATCCTTTGCCCTGTCCTCTTCGAATACAACAGCCACATCTATATCTGATTGTTCAGTTTGATTATTATTGGCATAAGAACCATACAGGAAAGCCAGTTTGATGCCATAGTTTCCCGCATTTGCCATAAAATATGTTTTCAGTGTTTCAAGGATATTCATAAACAATACTCTACCGCTAAGAGTATATACGGCAGTGAAACAAAAGTCAAAAATGGTCGTATACAATAGATTGGCAGCACATTAAAAAATACAGATCTTGCACATGAACCGAAGATATCCGGTGTGACTAGGTAAATACATCCTCATAGGAATGGCGTAGTGCAAAGCCAGATTTCTTTTTGCGAAGTTTGCTTGACAAGTATCGGATTATGATTACTATATCACTGTATCGTGATAAAGGAATATATTATACGGTATACAGAGATGAAAGGAGAATGAAATGGATGTAGTGCACCTGAGAGACAAAGCAAAAGGTATTAAACATTCGCTTGGATTGGAAAGTTGTTCTGTTGGAGTAAAATTTATCTATGATGAAACGTATGAGATTCCGGGTGCAGCTACACGGTTACTCGGGTATAGATACTGCCAGGCAGTTATGAAAGCCAGGCATGGGGAACACGTTACACTGGACAAAGATGGCATTACCTGTGCTGCCGGCACTGCGGCGTTCGGATTTAAACCGCTTCCGGAGGCATTAAAAAATGGTAAAGGTCTGGTTGGTTTCGGAATAACAAAAGAAGAAAGTACAGGTGTTGCGATGTTCAAAAGCATGACTACGTTAAAACCCGGCGAGCTGAAGAAGCTATATCTTTTTCCTTTAGAAACAGCCGTTATCGAGCCTGATATCGTCGTGATAGAGGATGATGTCGAAAAATTAATGTGGATTTCTCTTGCTTATCTGAACGTAAAAGGCGGTCAGCGAGTTGAAAGCTCCACTGCCGTATTACAGGCTATTTGTGTTGATGCGACGCTCATTCCCTATAAAAAACAAAGTATGAATTTAAGCTACGGCTGCTATGGGTGCCGGGATGCTAATGATATCAAGACAGGAGAGACAGCCATTGGATTACCATTCAAAGACTATGAAAAGGTGAGTGAATATATTGAGTATCTTTCAATAAAAGCTGTTGGTAATTCGAGAAATAAAGGTGCATATGCGCAGCTTATGAATAAAAAGCAGAATTTATAGCACATTGAAATTAATAACCATAAAAAAAGGAGAAATGAACATGCCGTGGATCGTAGGTTATCCGAGGGATAAGGTTAGTTGGTATCCGATAATTGATTCGGAAAAATGCTTAAAAGACAAATGTGCCATCTGCATGAATTGCGGGCAGAAGGTGTTTGAGTGGACCAAAGACGGTCCCAAAGTAGTGAACCCGAACAGTTGTGTCGTGGGATGTACGACATGCGGCAATCTGTGCCGCGGAACAGCGATCAGCTTTCCTGATAAAAAGGAATTGAGACTGCTCTATGCGAAAGAGAAGATATGGGATAAGGTACATGAGCAGCTTGAAAAAGATGGAAAGCTGAAGATTGTAAACCATGAAGAGGCGGCTGTACCTGCTCAAACTTAAGGTCTTCTGGTTCAGGAAAGATGGGCGTACCTTCGCTACGCCCATGCCTTCTTCCAGCACACGGTACTTATCCTTTATATTAAATATTCTTAATACGCAGGGTTTGATATTTAGCTTGACGAATAGTGAGCATATGCTTATAATAAATTATAAGGACTTTTAAAAAAGCCCTAATTAAGGAGGTGAATGATATGAACGGACATGAAGGTTGCTGTCACGAAGGCTATGGCAGGAGTATAGGGGAAAGCGAGCATCAGCATCACAGAGAAGCAAGCTGCTGTGGAGAAGAAAGGCATGGGCATGAGCATGGCTATGGGTTCAGCCGCAGATTCAGAGACGAACTATTCCCGACGCGGGAGCGTTTGCAAAAAACACTTGAATGGCTGAAGGAAGAAAAAACAGAATTGGAGAAACGGATAGCGGATATAGAATCCTTGCTCAAAGGCACAAAAGGCTAACTGTTTGAGAGATTCAGGATGCATGGGCACGATTTTATACCCTGCCAATACAATAATAGAGTTTAAGATATCATGGGAGGTATTACTATTCTGATAAAGTAATACATAATGAAATGGTAAGGAGGGTATATAATGACAACAACAATGAAGATTACCAGGAAGGGGCAAGTAACAATTCCCAAGCAGATAAGATCTCTATTAAAAACCAAAAAATAGAATAAAGGAGTGAAATGTATGACAAGGCTATCAACAAAAGACAAGGAAAAGCCTTTTATACTCATAAGTGCCGTAATAGTAGGGGTCTTCCTTCAAAGGCTTATTGGGAAGGTCGTGCCGGGGCTTATCTATATTACGGAGATCGGCGTCTTCTTTGTCATTCTTGCAGTAATGCTGCCTGTGGAGATAAAAGATATAGGGAAGGCGTTTAAAAAGGTAAAACCAACTATTATAGCCCTACTTGTTAATTTTATCTTTATCCCTGCTTTTTCATGGACAATGGGTTGGCTCATACTAAGGAACTATCCTGACTTCTGGATTGGCGCAATCCTCTACACGCTCACTCCCTGCATAGGCTGGTATCTTATATTTACGGATATCGCTCAAGGTGACGTTGCATGGGGAATTTCACTTTTACCATGGAATATAACACTCCAGATTGTGCTTATGCCGTTTTATCTGTACTTACTTGTAGGCAGGATCATACCCATTGACATGATGGCCCTTACAAGGATTATAGGGTTGTTCCTTGTTGCCCCATTTATGTTCGGGTATATCATTCAGAAAGCAATGATAAAGATGAAGGGGAGAGACTATTTTTTTGGTCCATTTAAATCTACAATGGGTGAAATAAAATTATGGGCATTGGTAATAGTAATCTTGAGTATGTTTATATCACAGAGGTCACTCAATATATCGGATATCCATAGGATTGGTCTTCTTATTGTATTCTTGATCATCTTTTTCATTTTGCTGTTCTTGCTTGCCATAATCATTGGTAAGTATTTTAAACTCGGTTATGAAGATACCGTTACTATGGCATTTACCACGACTGCAAGAAACTCTGAAGCGATAATCGGAGTTGCAGTTGCTGCATTTCCGGGACATCCACTTGTATATTTCGCAATCATAATCGGGCCTGTGATAGAACTGCCCATGCTCCTTCTGCTAAGTAGACTCCTTTTGGGTTTTAAAGAAAAATTATGAGCAGTTGGCTATATTAATTATGAGCATATATTTATAATATCTGTAAGCATAAAAGTATCTACGTGGGAAAAAGGAGGTGAATGATATGAACGGACATGAAGGTTGCTGCCATGAAGGTCAGGGCAGAGGCATGCGCGAGAATGAACATCATCATCGCGCAGGTGCGGGCTGCTGTGGAGAAGAAGTGCATGGGTATGAACACGGATATGGGTTTAGCCGCAGATTCAGAGACGAACTATTCCCGTCGCGGGAGCGTTTGCAGAAAACACTCGAATGGCTCAAAGAAGAAAAAACAGAATTGGAGAAACGCATAGCGGATATCGAGGTCTTGCTCAAAGGCAGTCAGAGTTAACCGAAAAAATATGAAAAGGAAGGGGAGTGAGCAAACAGACCTTCCTATTCCTTTTTAGGTTAAATATATAATACAAATATGAACAAATCTTACCGGGGAAAACCCTCTTTGTGGAGTCTGTTTTTGTCATTCTTCAGGCTCGGTCTGACGGCCTTCGGGGGCCCTACAATGGTTGCGTATATAAAAGAGCTTTCGGTAAAGAAGAACAATTGGCTTGACGAGGAGACTTTTAAGGACGGAGTTGTACTTTGCCAGGCCATTCCAGGTGCGACTGCTATGCAGACAGCAGCGTATGTGGGTCTCAGGGCACGGGGTATAAGAGGTGCATTGTCCACATACATTGGATTTGGTTTGCCTGCATTCGTTCTCATGCTGACCCTTTCATTCCTTTATGCAAAATATAACAGCCTGAATCAGGTAAGTGGATTATTCAGAGGGCTTGCGGTGATCGTTGTTGCCATTGTAGCCAATGCAACCTATTCCTTCGGGAAAGGCTCAATAAAAGATTATAAAGAGCTCGTTATAGCTATGCTGGCAGCCATATTCTTCTGGTTTGATGTAAGCCCTTTTCTTGTAATTATCGGTGCAGCATTAGCCGGTATGGTCTTTTTCAGGGCGGATAAATCCGCACAATCCTTCGTTGCAAATCAGGGAACCAGCATG
>JAKAHI010000035.1 GCA_021815065.1 bacterium
TCAAAAGGATCTGTTCGCGTCAGCGATCGAAGGGCTTGTTACATTCGAAATTGCAGGAGAAAAGGCAGCTGCACGAACAAAGCTTCCGGGCAGTTTCATGACAGCACTCATAGACGAGATTTCACTTCTGAATGAGGACACGTACAAGCTCTCGGACATTACTATCAAATGAAATTTATGCAGATGCAGACACAGTCACTCTTGTCATACTATCATTCCCATGAGCGGCAGAGTATGCCGCTCCGGAGCAGTCCCTCGATACCTGCAGATTGCCGGACCCGGCTTTGCCGTGTACCCACCGATCGTAACGATTCCGCAACTATGCTGAAGACCCGCGTAGTGTGAATTCGAATATGCTCGTAAAACCCGAACTCCCGTCAGGCATATACGGCATCACCTCGCGTGATTTTGGAACATCCCACGAGCAATCTGCTCTGTATCTGCTGCAGGCAGGGGTAAAGATCATCCAGTACCGTGAAAAGGACGCGCAAACACGGACAATGTACAATGAGGCAATGAAGATCAAAGTATTGTGCAAACAATACAATGCCCTGTTTATAGTCAATGACAGAATAGATATCGCGCTTGCCGTTGATGCAGACGGCGTTCATGTCGGGCAGGATGATATGCCTGCTGAGATCGCCAGGAAGTACCTCGGCGATAAGATCATAGGGGTGTCGGTCAGGAATGAAGAAGAGGTAAGGACCGGACAAGCCCAGGGAGCTGATTACGTCGGTGCAGGCGCTGTTTACCCGACATCGACAAAGCAGGACAGCACCTTTATCGGTTTAGACATGTTTGCAAAGATAGCAAAAATGGCAAGGGTCCCTGTTTACGCTATCGGCGGCATTACCATGAATAACCTCGGGGAATTAAAGCGATATAACATCCGCGGGGCCGCTGTGATTTCAGCCATCCTGAACACCCCTGCCCCGGAACATACTGCCCGGGAATTCATTCGCATCTGGGAATCAAAAGACTGACCAAAACATTTCACGCCAGTTGCTTTTTTTTGCACAATCTTTTATAGAGCAACATGAATACAAAGAAGAGAAGGAGACTGACATGCCGTTCAAATATGCACAAAGACTCGAGATGCTGCCGAAGTACTTATTTGCCGAACTCGACAGGATTAAATCCGAACAGATTGCCGCAGGAAAGGACATCATTGACCTCGGAGTCGGTGACCCCGATCTGCCGACATCCGCTGAGGTGGTCGAAGCCCTGCAATCCTCAGCTCAAGACCCGGCAAACCATATTTATCCCTCTTATTCGGGCATGGACAGGTTCAGGGAGGTTGCAGCGGAATGGTTTTATAAACGCTTCGGCGTCAAGCTCGATTACAAAAAACAGGTGCTCTCGCTCATAGGCTCAAAGGAAGGTATTGCGCATTTCCCTATGGCATTCGTCAACCCGGGAGATGTTGTCCTCTACACAGAGCCCGGTTATCCGGTGTACTTTGCTTCGACCATCTTTGCAGGCGGAACAGCGTATCCCCTGCCCCTGACGCGGGAGAACAACTTTATACCGTCACTTGAGAGCATTCCGGAGCAGATCCTGCAAAAAGCAAAGATGCTGTTTATCAATTATCCGAACAACCCAACATCCGCAACTGCCGGGGAAGCCTTCTTCAAAAAGGTCATTGCCTTTGCGAAGAAACACAATATCATCATAGCCCATGATGCGGCATACTCAGAGATCTATTTCGGGGAAAAAACTCATTCCATACTCGAATATCCGGGTGCACTGGACGTGGCCATAGAGTTCCATTCCCTGTCGAAAACATTCAGCATGACAGGATGGAGGATCGGGTTTACCTGCGGCAACGAGGAGTTGATAGCGGGTATCGGCAAGATAAAGACGAACATAGATTCCGGTGTGTTCCAGGCAGTTCAATGGGCCGGGATCAAAGCATTGACCCTTGGAGATGCGCTCACTGAGCCGCTGAGAAAGATATACAAAAAACGCGTACACATGGTTACCTCTGCGCTGTCCGCTGCAGGGCTTGATCCGTTCAACGGAAACTCCACGTTCTATATCTGGACAAAACTGCCCAACAATATTGATTCGATGTCCTTTACGATGAAGCTGATCCAACAGGCGGGCATCGTGGTTTCACCGGGCATAGGGTTCGGCAAGTCCGGCGAAGGTTATTTCAGGATCTCCGTGACCAATAAAGACGAGCTGATCCAACAGGCATGCGAAAAAATAACGAAGGTATTGACTATAGGTTGACCCGGATTATTCTGACAATTCGAACGGGGTTTCTATGCAATTACCGGTATGGTTTTCACTATCGGATTTTCGAAGAATACCTTTATTGGTATGATTTTATTCGCGGTTAATGTATATGATTATGCCCGTGGTCGTGTTCTAACTCATGCATGTTCCGGCCGCCTTGCAGTTCGCCGGTAATGAATTTCTCAATGGTATGTTTGATGTCTCCAGTAACCCCTACAACCGTTTGAATACCGAACCCTGAAAAAAAGTCCACTGCCCTCGGTCCCATACCACCGGCAATTATATAGTTTGCACCTTTTTGGTGTAAGAACTGAGGTATTTCGCCCGGCTGATGGCCTTCCAGTCCTGGATTATCTATTACCTCTTTTTTGATAATCTTGCCATCTTCAATGTCCACAAGGGTATACGATTGACACCTTCCGAAATGGGGCGATACAAAATCACCGTCCGTTGCTATTGCAACTCTTATCTGCATATCTTCCTCCTTAGATTTTATGCCGTTAGAAAGCCACATTTTTCTCATGGGGTGAACTAACAATCTTTTTTAGAAAATAAGCATATGTTCATAACTTGTCAAGGCTTTCGGAATTTTATGATTATGAACCAAGCGTGGCAGAAACTTGCCGCTTAATCTGAAGATTCTAAAGATAATTATTATAGTCTATCCAGGAAAAGATGTTGTCTTTTGACTCGAGTTCGTCCAGCAGCCTGTGTTCTATCCGGTTGTTCTGTATCTGCTCATAGAGTTTCGTAAACCTCGCTATGTGAGATATAAAACGCCTTTTGGCGTATGCAACCATCGTGCCTGAATTCATGATAAACGGCCAGTCGCTTGACTGAGCAAGCAACAGCTCGCGCAATGCCTGGGTTATTGCCCTGTGCTGTTTGGGGGATACGCCGGATATCTGCATGAGTTCCTTCATTCTGTCCTGAGCAATGTGCAGGTGCCGGTATATCCAATCGTTTGTCCCGTTCAGCCACACCTCATGGTAACCTTTATCGCCCCAGCTTGACTGGGAAGGCTGTGCAATCTGGTTCTCCGGGTACTCCTTGAGATACATGGCCGGTGTTATTGATTTTACAGGTCCGTTGATCTCGTGCAGTTTTCTGAAAACCTGTTCAAGAAAATCCGGCCCTTCAAACCACCAATGACCGAACAACTCCGCATCATACGTTGCTATAATAAGCGGCTTTCTGTCCATATTGTCTGCAAGGTATTCGATATGTTTTCCCCGGTTAAACACAAAGTTGCCCGCATGTGTTATTATCTTGTCCACCGCCCGTTGAGGAACGTACGGTTGTTTTTGATCCGTTTTCCCCGTGATCCGGTAATACTTGATGCCGAGGTTCGAACGTGAACCGTCGCTGTGCAGGTAAGGCTTTACATACTCAAAGTCGAGGTCATAGCCGACATCCCGGTAAAATTCCCGGTAATCGTAGTCCCCGGGATAGCCTTCTTTTGCACTCCAGACCTGTTTTGCAGACTGAATGTCCCTGCCAAAAAAGTTTACACCTGCCTCAGAACAAAGAGGTGCATAAACGCCGTACCGCGGCCTGACGGATGCGTTCAATATTCCATGTGCATCAAGAAAGGTATAGTGTATGCCATGGTGATTCAATATTTTATCAAGTCCTTCTATGTATGCATTCTCAGGGAGCCATATACCTTTAGGATATGTTCCCAGATGGCGGATATAGGTATCAACGCCGATATGCACCTGCGCATCCTGCCATTTTTCATCTACGATAAGAGGGAGGTATGCGTGCGTTGCTGCGGACGTTACGATCTCCACGGGTCCGGCCTCCATAAATTCCCTGAAACCCAGGATGATATTTCCATGGTACTTGTTTTCGAACATATCCCTAAAATGGACAAACCGGTCGTGGTACATCTTCGCAAGGGGATTTATAGCCGGATCATTTGCCGTACGCACTATTTCTTTTTCGCTTAACTCTATGAGGTTCGACAGGTACCTCCTGTACCGTTTCATCAAAAGCTCATCACCGAGCATTTCAAGCAGCGTCGGGGTAAGGCTGAGTGTTATGTGAAAATCGACGTTATCTCTTGTTAAACGATCAAACACATCAAGCAGGGGAATATAGGTTTCCGTTATGGCTTCGTACAGCCAGTCCTCTTCGAGAAAATCATTGTATTCAGGGTGCCGGACGTACGGAAGGTGAGAGTGCAGAACGATTGCAAGGTATCCGGCGGTCATCGCTTTCTTGATGTTATATTTTCCCTGTCATAAGGGGCTGCCTTTTCGTACGCTGCGTACGAGTCCATAAATGAATTTGTTTGCCGATCCATAGGGCTTTTATGCGCACCGGTGTAATCTATATCAGACGGCCATGCACGAGGCATTCTTACTGTATTAGACACGGCAATGACACGGAATTCGCCTCCGGGTTTGATATAGCCAAGTTCGCTTCTCACGGTATCCGCCGGATCCGGTAAATTAATATACCAATTGCTGGAATTACCTACATTGATGCTTGCGTACAAATGATTGTTCTGCCGGTAAACCCGTAGTATCAATGATTTTCCGGCAACAAATGACCTGTCTACCTCCCAGTAAACAAAAACCCACCACGGATCCCGCGGCATGAGCACAAGCTTTGATATGCCGGTATACACAGGCAGGACCTCTTCATACGCCGGCTCAACAACCCGCTGCTTCAGAGCACTATGAGGCTTTGGATGCAGTATCGCTCCCCGCTGCTGTTTTTTTCCTTTTAATGTTGCGGATATGGCACGAGACCGCGCAGAAAGTACAATGGCTTTGATGAGCTGCGGCTTCGTCATGGTACGTTTCAGGCTTACCTTAAGCTGCTTTGCAAGTTTTCTTAACTCGATTATAGTCAGTACTTTGAGGTCCTTGCTCTTCATAATTATACCATACTGCCTTTATCCTTTTTGTCAATCAGACGCACGAAAACTGCACCCTGTACATGCATTCCGCAGCCAGCCCATGTACACCTCCTTGTTGCCTTTTTCGGGTTAATGAGCCGGGTTTTTACAGGGTAAAGGGTAACCCCTGAAATAAAAAAAAGGCAGGGTAGTTTCCCTGCCTTTAGGTTTACCTTCACAATTCAACAAGCTCTAACTAACGTCTGAGAAACGTTACGTTCTCTGTTCGAAAGTGAAGGTTGTCTTATAACAAAGATAATGCTCATTGTAAGCACTTTCAAGTTAAGTCTACCCCCTTATTCCCGCCATACATGGCGGGACTTTCTACTGAGATAAAGATTTAACCTTTCGTTCAGACAATACGCTTATCGGTATCGCTACAACAACAGATCTCTTATGTCTTACTGGCGGGGTGAATCTCCCGCCTATGCTGATCTTAAACGAATTATTATCTGTATCCGCCGCCGTTTCCTCCGTATCCGCCTTTTCTGGGGCCGTCTCTCTTTTCCATGGGCTTCGCTTCATTTACCTTGATGCTCCTGCCCTTGAAGTCATTGCCATTCAGTTGTTCAATGGCTTTTTTTGCCTCTTCATCGTTTGTCATTTCAACGAATCCAAAACCTTTTGACCGATCCGAATACTTATCCTTAATTACGGTAGCACTCTGGACCGCGCCAATCTTCCCGAACAATCCCTTGAGATCGTCTTCCGTGGTGTCAAACGTCAAGTTGCCTACATACAGTTTCAACATTTTTCTTCTCCTTTGTTTTAGTATGGATCATTTTTTGATAAAAGTAACTAATTTTTTTATACACCGGCAACAGGGAACGAAGTCAAGACTTTATTTTCAGCATGATTTTCTGTTCACCTGCCATGGTTACGGATGAGCCGGGACAAGCTTTTGTTTTTCAAATGCCCTTATAAACGCCCCTACAAACTGCGGATCGAACTGTGTTCCGGAGAATCTTTTCAATTCGGCAATGGCGACCTCATGCGTCAGACCCTTCCGGTACGGCCTGTCGGTCGTCATGGCATCATACGTGTCCGCTATAGATATTATTCTGGCAATCCTCGGGAGGCCGTCACCGGAAAGTCCGTCGGGGTAGCCTTTGCCGTTGTACCATTCATGGTGATGAAGTATACCCGGGATGATATTTTTTATCTGCGGGATCTTGCCGAGTATGTCGGCTCCGATGGAAGGATGCGCCTTCATTTTTTCAAACTCTGTCTCATCGAGCTTTGCAGGCTTCCGCAGCACACTGTCGTCGATGCCAATCTTCCCGACATCGTGAAGAAGCGCGCCCATTTTTAATCTGTCTTTCTCTTCTGCCTCAAGATGTATTTCATCGGCAATCATGAGAGAGTATTTCACTACCCGCTTTGTGTGCCCCCCTGTATAAGGGTCTCTTTTTTCAATCGCTTCTGCAAGGGATTCTACAACCTCGACAAATGTTCTTTTTAATTCCTCATGCAGTGACGCATTCTCAAGAGCTATAGCCACCTGGTCCGACAGGGATGTCAGAAGTTTAAGATCTTGTTTTGTGAACAGCCCCTCTTTCTTGTTTAAAGCCTGCATGACACCGACGACCTCGCCGCTGGACATCACCGGAACGCACAGTATGTTTTTCGTCACAAAACCGGTCTTTTCGTCAGCCTTCTTATAAAACCGTTCATCCTGCGCAGTATCATTTACAACGATAGGTTGTTTTTGCTGGGCAACCCAGCCCGCTATGCCCTGCCCGAATTTAAGGCGTATTTCCTTGAGGGTCTTTTCGCTGTCACCGAGCGCTACCTCGAAAAATAGTTCTTTTTTCTCCTTATCGACCAGCAGGAGGGAACCGACTTCGGCTTTGACCAGTGAGACAATCGCTTCCATAGCGCCCCGGACGACAGCCCTTGTATCAAGATTGGAGTTGAGCATCTTCGACAGCTCATACAGCTTTGCCTGCATATCGATAAACTTCTTTTGTTCCGACTCATCGATAAGGTGTTTCATAAAAACAGCAATATGCCGCGATAATCCCGACAATGTGCGCATATCCTGCCTGTTGAACATACCGGCTTTTTTATTCAGTACCTCAACCACACCGATAATGCGATCCCCGTAATTTATGGGACAAGCAAGAATATCGCTCGTTGAAAAGCCTTTGTTCGAGCTGACCTCTCCCATCCATGCCGGATCTTTTGAAGCATCTTTGGAAAGATAGTTTTTGCCGGTGATCGCCACCTTACCGACAATGCCTTTACCCTTTTCAAGCTTTTTTCCCAGAAGGCTTTCGTCCCCGCCTTTTACGGCGATGAAAACCGGGGATCCATCCTCGCTGTCGATGATAAACAGGCTGCCTGCCTTACACGTCAGTTCTTTTATGATGAGACTCAGGAGTTCGCTGTAAATCCTGCCGATAATAGCGGCACCTGTACTCTGTTGGGGGAGCAGCTCATAGATATCGAGCAGCTTTTTCAAGAAGTTTCGTTCCTGTGCGCTGGTTTTGATTGCTTGAGCAGACACATTCCCTCCTATTTTACCTTCTCGAACAAATGTTTTATCGTGTCCTCTGCCCGTTCATTCACTATTTTTAAAACCATAGATTTCACGGAATCATACCTTTTTACGATATCCTGGAAATCTTCTTTTTTAAGTTTCATCAGCCTGCTCTGATTGAGTGTCTTTACGGTTGCAGTTCTTTCTTTTCCCGTAATGAGAGCGACCTCGCCGAATATATCGCCTTCGCCGAGTTGGGCGAGTATGACATTGTTGCCGTTTTGATCCACCGTACTTACCTGAAGCGCACCATCTTTGACCACATACATCGCATCTCCCCGTTCTCCTTCTTTTACGATGACTTTGCCGGCATCGACGACCATAAGACTAAACCTGTTTATAATATCTGCTCTTTCGTTATAGTTTAAACCGCTGAAGACAGGCGTCATGGCAATGATATTGTCCAGGACCCGCTTCTTATAGAAATCAACCAGCACTTTTGAAACGTTTGGATGCCTCTGCGCGACATCCTCCATGTCCTGTTTTTTAAATTCATAAACCTCAACCCTGCTTGTAGCGGTAACGGTTGCCTGTCTCTTCCCTCCCGTAAAGAAACCGAATTCGCCGAAAAAATCCCCGTCCGAGAGCGTATCGAGCAGGACGTCTTTACCGTCTTTGTCTCTTTTATATACACTGACAATGCCGGATATGATGAAATAAATGGAATCACCCTTACTGCCTTCTTTTACTATGACCGTCTGATCCTCAAATGTTAAGTCCTTCGCAATCTTGAGTATATCTTTCAATTCTGGTTCTTCAATCTCCGAAAAGATTGGAATCTTTTTTGTAATATCCTTGACTGGTTTATTGCCCTCTTTGGACAACTTGTTGAGCAGATTATTTTTTTCCTCCGCAGCTTCTTTATTGGTTGAATCAAAAGAAAGGATTCTCTCAAGCGAAGAAAGGGCGGATTGCATATCATTCTGACGGATAAATTTTTTGTATGCCATCATGAAGTTCTTTACAGCCTTTTTTTCTTCATTGATGTTTGCATAACATTCCCCCAGAGAGTTCCATACCCAGGGATCATTGGTCTCTATGACGGAAAGCTTTTCGAGTTCCTCGATGGCTTTTTCATAACTACCGTCCATAAGATAGCGTTCCGTATCTTTTCTTATCTTGTTTTTATCCAGCATATTCGCGGTTTCCCTTAACGATCCTAAAATCAAAATACAACTTAACCTGAAAAATTGCAACAGCTATGCGTACGGTGCAATAGTATTGAAACATAAAAAATATCACTTGCGGATGTCATTGGTATGAGGTATACAAGATCGCAAGATGCATACCTATAATGAAAGTAGGA
>JAKAHI010000036.1 GCA_021815065.1 bacterium
GTCCATTCAATCTCAAGGTCACCGCCCCGTAAATGTATCAACACGTTTTCCCTGCTTTTATTGTTCAAAACGCCTGCAACTCCAACCGCACAGGCACCTGAACCGCACCCGAGCGTCTCGCCGCTCCCGCGTTCCCAAACACGCATCTTCAGCTCGTTATCGTTGATCTTTTCAACAAACTCCACATTGGTTTTTTTGGGAAACATCTTGTTGTTTTCAAGGGCCGGGCCGTATTTCTCGACATTAAACTTGTCTATCTTGTCCATAAATATCACGGTATGCGGGTTACCCATGGACACACAGGTGATCTTGAAATCCATGTCCTCTATCTTTATAGCCCTGTTGATGACCCTTCCGCTCAGCCGAACCGGGATAAGCTTGCCGTCGAACACAGGCTCTCCCATGTCGACCCGTATCTTATCGCCCCTGATTACCGGTTTTTTTATGCCTGCAAGGGTTTCAATTTCAAGTTCCCTTTTTTTTGTATATCCGTGCTCTACAAGATACTTCGCGACGCAACGTATGCCGTTGCCGCACATTTCGACCTCTCCTCCGTCGGCATTAAATATCCTCATCCTGAAATCCGCGGTTTTCGAAGGCAGTATCATCAACAGCTGGTCCGCACCTATACTGAATGCCGGGGTGCACAGCCTCTTAATCTGTTCGGAAGAAAGTTTTTCTTCCTTTTTCAGAGAATCAATGATGATAAAGTGGTTGCCGGTTCCCTGCATCTTCGTAAATTTTATAGTCCTTTTAGACATGGTTACTCCTTATTTTTATAAAGGAAGGGATCCTTTCGCCCTTTATAAGATCGTTATTCGTTTCTCTTGTTCGTATAAGATAATATTCTTTATCATCGACCAGGACCTCTGCTGCCCTTCTCCGCGAATTGTAATTGGACGACATTGAAAATCCATACGCACCCGCACTCATCAGGGCTACGGCCCGGCCCCGTTCGAGCAAAGGCAGGTTCCGGTCATGCGCAAAAAAATCACCCGATTCACATATAGGGCCGACGACATCCTGTTTAAAAAGTTTCGAACGTGTTTCATCAACAGGAAGTATTTCGTGATAAGCATCATAGAAACTTGGGCGTATTAAATCGTTCATACCTGCATCGACAATCATAAATTTTTTCATTCCATTGTCTTTTCTGTATAACACCTTTGCTGCGAGAATACCAGCATTACCGACAAGGACCCTCCCCGGTTCAAGAATAAGCCTGCCGTCAAAATCTTTTAACGTTTTTTCTATTGCTCCGGCATAGTTGTCGGGAGACGCTGCTCTTTCATCTTTATAAGTTATGCCGAGTCCTCCGCCGATATCCATATACCGTATATCTATCCCGTCTTTTCTGATTTCCTTTATAAGTCCCTGCACCCGTTTTAAGGCATCTATGACCGGTGACACCTCGGTCAACTGGGAACCGATATGCATATCGACACCGATGACCTGCAGGTGATGTTTCGACCTGGCTATGGTGTATGCCTCACGTGCATACCTGATATCGATGCCGAATTTGTTCTTTTTCATGCCGGTTGATATGTAGGGATGGGTATGGGGGTTTATATCCGGGTTAACCCGGATGCTGACGGGAGCTTTTACACCCATCAAACCCGCTGCCTCATCGATAGCATCGAGTTCTTCGATGGATTCGGCATTGAACATGAGAATGTCTTCGGTCAGGGCATAGATTATTTCCTCCAATGTTTTGCCGACTCCGGAATATACGATTTTTTTACCGTCTATCCCGGCACGGACAGCCCTGAAGAGTTCTCCGCCGGATACAATATCAGCACCCGCGCCCAGTGATGAAAAGAGTGCAACGATAGCGGTATTGGAATTTGCCTTTACCGAGTAACAGATCAACGGCTTTGTTCTGACAAATGCATTCTTGAAAACATTGTAGTGGCGTTTCAATGTTTTCGCACTGTATATGTATACCGGCGTTCCGGTCTTTTCTGTTATAGCCCTGACACTGACATTTTCGCAGTACAGTTCTCCGTTTTTATAGCCAAAATAATTCATTTCTGTCTCCTGTCCACCCCGGCAGAAAGGCACGGCTTTCTACCGCATACTTTCGCCCCGGGGTTCATAATGAATACCGTTACATTTGTTTTTTCTAATATAGTAGACATTGTCCGATAAAGCTACAGTTTTCGCGACCGGTATAAGGTGTTTACCGCATTATCTCCGTCTTGATTGACCCGGCATTCTGACGGGGTAAACTATTTCATAATGTTCAGACGGTGCACTTTCGTTATGTTCTTCAGAGTTATCGACAGCCGTCACATAATAGGTATTAGGACCTCGCGGTGCACCCGTGTCCATGTATGTTGTTCCCGATACCGGCTGTACATTCAATTGTTTGAAGAATTTGTCTTTTCCCGATCTCCTGTAGATATAATAGCCGAGTATATCCGACTCTGTGTTCGGCTCCCAGCTTAAAGCAATGCCATTTTTCAACGGCGCCCCTGCAAGGCCGTACGGTCTTGCGGGCGATATAAGATCAACCGGCATCGCCATTATCTCGGAAGACGGAACACTCTCAACCGCGGTATTGCTTATCTTCGACACGCTGGTAACCTCATAGAAGTAAGGGACATTATCCTTCAGATCTCCGTCGATATAGGTCGTGCCCGATATCAGTGCCGGATTTATCGGGAACAGCGGGAAATTCCCCATCTTCAGACTTCTGTAAATATTGTAATAAACCGTTCCCTTAATTTTCGATCCGTCAACGTATGTACCCGGCTGATCCCATGACAGTTCTATAAAATGGGAACCGGATTGCGCCCTGATATCGGACGGGGGCATGTACGGTTTATCCCAGAAGACAACGACGGGAACAGACGGATCGCTGACGATATCGTTTTTCGTAACCGTAAACACAAGATAGGAATAGCGAAAACCATACTCTATATCCGTATCCTTGATATTCATGAACTGTTCACCCGGTTTATATTCATACCGCCACTGTTTGTACACCTCTTTCTCGTCCGTATTGGCCTGACTGATGGGGATACCCGCGCGTACCAGGTTGAATCCTTTTATATCTTTCAAGACGGAACCGTCCGTATTTTTATCTGGGATCTTCCATAACAGCATGATGCTCCTGCCCCGTGCCGTTGCGGTGATATTGGTTATGGCCACCGGTTTTGCAAGGGGATAGGGCACGGGAGGCGCTTTCAGTCCGCACCGCGCTGTGAGCAAAGCAAGCAGGATCAGCAGGAGCTTACTCCCTGCAACACGCCCAATCTTGACTGCCGGTTTATGAATATGTGAAGTACCCATGATTTCGCCCCGTTCGATAGTACATCCCTGCATGCATGGGATCCTCTGTTCAGCGTTCGTGCTCCGGAGAAAGAAGAAGGTTTACAGCCTTATACGTTCCAACAGGATGTATCCGTATACCACAATATCGTCATTTTCTCCATGAAATTTATTTTACGGGTGTTTTTTTTCGAAGAGCCCTAAAAGATCAAGGCAAAGGGCGTACGCCCTGCAGTACCGCAGTGCCCGCGGTATCGTTTGACTCTGCCCTCCCGAAATTGGTATATGTTAAACAAGATAAAGGAGCTGTCATGAAAACAAACATCCTCATCTTTATGATTGCAGTCTGTATTTCTCTTGCCGCTGTTTCCTGTTCATCTTCCAAAAAGGGTCCTGAGCCCTTAAATTTCCCGAAGGGATTCCTCTGGGGTGTTGCGACCGCGGCGGAGCAGAGTGAGGGAGGCATCACCAATAACGACTGGTACGTCTGGGAGCAGATGCACATGACACCGGCCGTGGGCCTTGCCGACGATTTCTACGATCCGCAGTGGTACACGACGGACATCAACAACGTAAAATCCATGGGTCTGAACGCATTCCGTCTCACGTTCGAATGGTCGAGGATAGTACCGGTTAAACCGGCAAATATCTACGCACCTCTGACAGCGTCAGATATAAGCTGGACTGCTGTCCAGCACTACACCGATGTCGTCAATGCCATGATCTCCGCAGGGCTGACGCCGGTTGTCACGCTGACGCACTACACCGTCCCGCAGTGGGTGGACAACCCTTCCGCCGCCTTCGATCAGACCACCCAAACATTCACGGATGGATCTCTCGGCGGCTGGACGAATACTGCGACTGCCTACGCATTCGCCAGCTACGCAGGTTTCATGGCACAACAGTTCTCAACAACCGTAAAATACTGGCTCACGGAGAACGAGCCGGTCGCGGACGTCCTGCTCGGATACATAGCAGGCCAATACCCTCCGGGCTACAGCAACTTCATCGACCTGAATGCACCGGTAATGCCCTTTTCCGCAAGCGTGGTCACGGTCATGAAAAACATGATCATGGGACACGCACTTGCATACCACGCGATCCATGCCGTCGAGCCGGACGCACGAGTAGGGTTCGCAAAGAACTCCATTTATGCGAGTGCCATACCCGGCAATACTGCATCGGCCGCGGCAGCTTCGGCATTCGACCACGCATATAACCTTACCTTTCTTGATGCCCTGACAACGGGTATATTCGATAACGGCCTGACCGGCACCACGTTCACGGAAATGCACACCGCATGGGCACATACCCTCGATTTTATAGGCGTCAACTTCTATGAAAACGACTATACGGTACCTGCCCCGTTCGGCTTACTGTCACCGATAAAGGCAGTGCCGTGCAGTACCGCGATAGCCGGTGCACTGCAAGGGTTCGGCATTACACTGGGAGCGATAGGATGCCCCGCGCAAAACCCGCCGGAACCGCAGGGATTTACCGATATGCTGCTCGAATATACACACCGCTACCACCTGCCCATACTGGTAACAGAGAACGGCGACAATTCAAACGACCCTCTTGCAAAGGCAACATATATCGTCCAGAACACCATGGCCATGCACAACGCCATGGACCAGGGTGCATCTGTCATCGGTTACCTGTACTGGACACTGAACTATGATTATGAATGGACATCGGGGTATGACCAGAGCGCGGGACTGTTCTTCGTGGACAATTTCACGTCCTGTACCTCTCCGTTCTGCGGTCTTATACCATCCACAGGTACCGATTTCTCGAGGACGCCGCTGCAACCGGCCGTCGATGTCTACTCGGCAATAGCGGCCGCAAATAGTATCAGCCCGGCACTTATCAATCAGTATGGGCAGTACGGGCCTTAACCCGTAAGCGCAAGAATATCCCGGCGTGTATCTCTTGTCCCCGATAGAGAAGAGAGGAAATGGGTTCGCGTCTTTACATTCCGCAATTTTTTATATCCGGCCTGTGGATCCGGATCGTTCTGAAGGGCTGCCTGCTATATTTTTTTGAGGAGGCCCTCGTAGTGCTTGATCTTTTTTTCGAGCTTTTCCAGAGCAATCCTTACCTGTTTTTCTGCAGTACCACCGGGCACAGCCCTGCCGTTGATGGAAGCCTTGATATCCAGTGCATGCCGGATATCGGGCATGATCAGGGGAGAAAATGTCTTAAAGGTCTCATATCCGAGTGAAGCCACATCGACGCCCTTTTTTATGGCATACAGCACTATTCTGCCGGTAACTTCGTGCGCTTTCCTGAACGGCATGCCCCGGCGCACCAGATAGTCTGCAATGTCCGTCGCAAGGAGGTTGCCATGGAATAATGACTCTTTCAACCTGTTCGTGTTGAATGACAACCCTTTGATCATCGGTGTCCACACCTCGAGAACAAGTTTTGCAGTATCCACCGCATCGAACACCGCCGGCTTGTCTTCCTGCATATCCCGGTCATACGCTAGCGGCAGGCCCTTCATCATGGTCAGTAAATTTACCAGAGAGCCGTACACCCTGCCTGTTTTTCCCCGGGTGAGTTCTGCGACATCGGGGTTTTTTTTCTGCGGCATTATGCTGCTCCCTGTTGTAAATGCGTCCGGCAGGGAAACAAATCCGAATTCATCGGTCGACCAGAGGACGATCTCCTCGGACAGCCTGGAAAAGTGCATCAAGAGCATACTGACGGAATAAACCACATCTATCACAAAATCCCTGTCGGAAACCGCGTCCATGCTGTTTGCGCTTATCTCTTTGAATTTCAGGAGCTTTGCCAGTGCCTCCCTGTTGACGGCGTACGGGGTGCCTGCAAGCGCTCCCGAGCCGAGCGGCATGACCGAGGCAGCATAGTAAGCATGGAACAACCGTTCGATATCCCTGTTGAACATTTCCGTATATGCGAGCAGGTGGTGACTGAGCAATACGGGCTGGGCATGCTGGGTATGTGTAAATCCCGGCATGGGAATGCCCATGTATTTCGAAGCCTGCGAGCTCAGAGCGGACTGTACATCCAGCAGCTTTGCAACGATACTCCTTACCTCATCGAGCACGTAAAGCCGGAGTGCCGTGACAACCTGATCGTTGCGGCTCCTGCCGGTATGGAGCTTGGAGGCAGTATCCCCGATGATTTGCTGCAGCTTTTTTTCGATCGCCGTGTGTATATCTTCGTCCCGTTCATCGAAAACAAACCGCTTTGTTTTGAATTCAAGTTCGATCTTGTGCAGGCCCTGCTTTATGCGGTTGTATTCCGAAGGATCGAGTACACCGGCATACAGCAACCCTTCAGCCTGCGCACTGCTGCCTTGAATGTCGTAGAGTGCAAGCCTTGAATCCACGAGCAGGGAGTTCGTAAACCTATTGACAACCTCTGCAGGCTCATGTTCAAACCTCCCGCCCCATAGCTTAAAAACGTTGTTCTTTTTCTGTTTGTTATCTTTTTTCATGACTTGTTTATATTACATGAACAGGGACGGATAAACAAGTTTTTTGTGGTTACTGGGACGTTATGGTAAACTCGACCCGCCTGTTTTCGGCCCTGCCTTTTGCTGTCCTATTGTTCGCAATAGGCGAGGCCATGCCATAGCCCTTTGCCGTCATTCGCCGGGCATCCACCCCTTTACGGGCAAGATAGTTCATTACTGCCTCGGCACGGGCCTGGGAAAGCTTGAGGTTTGTCGAAGGTTTGCCGATATTATCGGTATAGCCTTCAATACGGATCGTTATTCCGGGATTTTGTATAAGCAAACCGGCAAGTTCGTTCAGTATACCGAATGAAACAGGCATGATCCGCGATTTGCCGAGCTGGAAAAAGATCTTCTCGGTTATCACGATTCTCTTTTTGTCTTTTTCTATGAATACTCGCTGCTTCTTCATTTCGACAGGCGGCGGTGCAGACTGTTCCGTCTCCAGAACAAAATCAACCGCTGTCTTGAAGCCTTTGTCTATATGGATGTCTTTTGTCTGCGCCTTATACCCTGCCATGGAAGCAGACAGGGAATAATCGCCTGCCGGAAGTTTTATAAAGAACCCGCCGGTTGCAGCATCCCCGGTAACCTGCTGGCTTACCTGAGGCACACCGCCTGCACGGGAATGAACCGCAACACTTATCGTTGCCGTCAATGGATTACCCTGAAGATTTGTTACCCTTCCATAAGCAGCACCGATCGTGGATTCCTTTTCCAGTGCAATGACTGTGGAAACTGTCGCTCCCGGCTGAACGGTCACCGTGACCGTGCTGGCTGTATACCCTTCTTTATATGCAGACAGGGTAACACTGCCGGGTTTAAGGCCGGGTGTTGTAAAACTGCCGTTGATCGGGTCCGTCGAGAGATCCGTCATGCCCGTATTTACCATCTGGACAACGGCCCTGCCCAAAGGAGCTGATGTTCCTTGATCGACCACCCTGCCTTGTATCTTGCCGGTATAGGTGTGTTCAGGAGATGAAAGCGGGATAAATCTCTTCACTACCCTGACATTGTCCCGTTTGTTAAACGTATACGTAACCATACCCACGATATACGGTATATCCCGTATACCTGCCTCTGCACTGATGATAAAATCATCTATTCTTATGTTCAGCCCGATGGGGATGCATATGGTAGGAAAGGGCAGATAGTATTTTCCTATTTTGTTCTCCAGGTCTTTGGCCTTTTGCGGATCAACACTCGGGTCGGTAGGCAGGCCCCAATGATACAGGTGAACGATCCCCCACCCCATACCGATGCCGGTATAAAGATTTACAGGCCAGGAGGGAAATGCCGTAACAATCTCCGCCACATCAAGCATAAACATATCGGCATGTGCTGCGGTAAAATCCTGTGTATTGGGAAGTGTACGGTAATGATTGTATGCAAAGCTGTACCTGCTCGAGAAAACTCCTTTAGGCCCGTCGCTCCCATAAGAAATGTAGCTCACCCCGATAGTATATCCTTCCATGTTATAGGTACTGTCCGTAGTTTTGAGTGCATTTCTTGCAAATGAAGGCAGCCCTGTCCAGCCGGAACTTACAGAGATACCGCTGCGTGCGACAGGATCCGCCATGACGCGGGGTACAAAAACCATGGAAACCACACCCATCAGAAACAGTACTAAGACATAACGGTTTTTTTTCATGAAAGCGCCTTTTACGTTTATCACAATTCTATTTTGATTTTGAGTTGGCGGCCTTCTGCCCGCTGCGGGCTTTCATTGCATCTATCATATTATTATAGATAAAAACTCCCTGTTTATTGCCGTCTGCCTGCGATCCTTTCAGTTTTTCCATGCTGCTGCTGGGCGCATAACAATCGTACAGTTTCCAGCCTGCGGTGTCTCCGTCAATGCGGGCATCATAGCAGTCCCGATCGTTCACTATCCCGTAATACCATGAAACATCGGGCATGGTGTTGAGACAGCTTCCCATCACGGCCCACTGGTCTACATCACTCATCAGGGAAGTGCGCTGACAATCCCGTACATCTGCGCTAACCTGGGGATTGTCCGGAATTTTATAGTAAAAAGCATGGAGTGCCGGCATACATCCCGACACTATCGAAAATATACCTGCACCGAACAGAAGAGCGAAAATACTTTTCACCCTTTTACGAATCCCTGTATCTTTTTGCACGAATAAGCCTCTCGATTCCATAACATGCCTCCTTATGAATGTATGAAAGCATAAACTCGTTTAAACA
>JAKAHI010000037.1 GCA_021815065.1 bacterium
GAAATCGGAATCTCGGTGAAGAGCCATAACAGCTCGGTTGAAGAAAAAGATTTCGAAGCCTTGAAACAATTGCTGAAAAAAGAAAAAGAAAAGACCGAGGTAAAGCCGAAAACTATCCTGAGGAAGAGAAAAGAAGCCGTCCTTCCGGAACAGGAAGTACCGGCAGCAGTTCAAACAGGTGCCGACGCAAAGCAGCACGTACCACTGCAGGAAGAAAAAGAAAAGGCCGGAGTGCCGGGTAAGGACGTTTCTAAAACAGAACGTCATGGGGCTGAAGAACCAGCCGATAACCGCTCTGCCGCATCTGTAAAGGCCATAAAACACGAAACAGCGGCGGTGCAAAAAGAAGCCGTTCAGGAAGCGCAGGTCAGGAAGCCCGCCCATGCGGAGCATAAAGAAATAACCCCGGAAGACAGGACACAGACCGCACCCTTGCACACAGCAGGCCAAGCTGCGGTAAAGGAACAGCCCCATGCCGGCGAAGCTCAAGGACAGGAAACCGAAGAATCTAAAAAACCGCTCAAACGGCCTGTCGAGGTTCTTCCTCCGGAAGAAGGAAAAGGCAAGGGCAAGATCAAGTCCGAGAAGGGCGGGGCTTTTATAAAGAAAAAGATATTGTCGAGAATAAAAACAGACCTGTCCGAAGAAATCGATCTTTTGCAGGAAAGCAAAGAAGATGAGACGATACTTGAGAACGTTACGACATATCCCAAAAAGATACAGCCTCCGCACAAGCAGCAAAAACATGAAAAACCACCACAGGGGAATGTGAAGGCCCCGGTGGTCCAGCAAAAGAAAATAGTGAAAATAGACGATAAAATGACCGTATCGAAGCTTTCCCAGCTCATGGGGGTGAAGGCATCCGAAATTATTAAAAGGCTTATAGCCCTTGGCGTTATGGCCGGAATCAACGACACGATAGATGCGGACACCGCTTCTCTTGTCATAAAAGATATAGGATTTGAAGTAACATTAAAACAGGAAGAATCTCCCGAAGAGACCCTCGATAAAGAGAAAGATACACCGGAACAACTGAAATCGAGACCTCCGGTGGTAACGGTCATGGGGCACGTGGATCACGGGAAAACTACACTTCTGGATGCTATACGGGCAACAAAGGTGGCAGAAGGCGAGGCTGGAGGCATTACACAGCATATCGGTGCCTATAAGATAGTCATAGACAAGAAGACCGTCGTGTTCCTGGATACACCGGGTCACGAGGCTTTTACCGCAATGCGTGCAAGAGGTGCCAAGGTAACGGACATCGTCGTACTGGTCGTTGCCGCGGATGACGGGGCCATGCCGCAAACTATCGAAGCGATCGATCACGCAAAAGCTGCGGGAGTGCCTATCCTGGTTGCAATTAATAAGATAGACAAGCCTGAGGCCCAGCCTCAGCGGGTAATGCAGCAGCTTTCGGATTACGGACTTGTGCCCGAGCAATGGGGTGGTAATACCCTGTATGCGATGATTTCTGCGAAGAAGAAAACAGGCATCAATGAGATGCTGGAACTTATTCTCTTACAGGCAGAGATGCTCGAACTCAAGGCGAACCCGGACAAGAAGGCAAAAGCAACTATAATAGAGACACGCATGGAAAAAGGATTCGGGGTCGTTGCTACGGCAATCGTCAGGGAAGGTACGCTCAAAAAGGGTGATTATATCGTTTATGGGGCGCATTACAACAGGATAAAAACGCTCCTTGATGATAACGGCAATGTGATACCGAGTGCCGGACCGGCCATGCCGGTAGAGATTATCGGTTTTGAATCGCTTCCCGAGGTGGGAGACGTTCTCCTGTCGGTTGATGACGAAGATATGGCATCCAGCATTACCGAACACAGGCTCTCGCAACAGCAGGCCTCGGAACCCGTAAAAAGGACCAAGGTATCGCTTGAGGATATCTATAAGAAGATAGAAGAGGGAAGCATTAAAGAATTACCCGTTCTGTTAAAGTGCGACGTTATGGGGTCCCTGGGTGCGATACGGGATGCGATAGCGGGGCTTACGGAAGAAAATGTAAAAGTAAAAATAATCCATGCCGGTATCGGCGGTATCAACGAAAGCGACGTCATGCTTGCTGCGGCTTCGAACGGTATCATCATAGGATTTAATGTGCGGCCTGATGCCAAGGCGGTTCAGATAGCAAATACCCAGAACATCGAGATTAAAACGTACAACATAATCTACGAACTCATCGATGACATAAAGAAGGCCCTTACGGGATTGTTGAAACCCGTCATCAAGGAAAAGAGCCTCGGCAGGGCAAAAGTGCTCGAGGTGTTCAAGATCAGCAAGGTAGGGGCAATTGCAGGTTCCATGGTGACCGATGGTAAGATCGAGAGAGGGGCGCAGGTAAGGGTTGTCCGGGACGGGACCGTTGTTTATGAAAGCAGGATCGGTTCTTTAAAAAGATTCAAAGAAGACGTTAAAGACGTCGATAAAGGTTTTGAGTGCGGTATCGGTATAGAAAAGTTCAACGACTTAAAGAAGAACGACGAACTGGAAGTTTATAGGATGGAAAAAGAGGATCACACGAACTGAGCTATGATACCGAATAGAACACAGCGTTTCGGAGAGTTATTAAAAGAAGAGATAACGTCCATAATATCAAGAAAGGTAAGAGATCCGAGAATAGGGTTTATAACGATCAACGAAGTCGAAGTAAAATCCGATTTCAAGTCAGCGATCGTGTATTACACGGTCATCGGTGATGAAGAACAGAGAAAAAAAACATCCGACGCACTCGGGAAAATGGCCGGTTTTATACACAGAGAATTGAAATCGAGTCATCTGGCCATCAGGACCCTGCCTTCCCTTTCGTTCAAGTACGACACATCGCTCGATTATGGCGAAAAGATTGATGCAACGTTAAAAAGAATAAATAAGTTATGATCCGCACCGATACCATCAAAAAACTCAAAAAATTACTCAGAGAGAATCAAAGGTTTTTACTGTTGTCCCATGTAAATCCTGAGCCCGATACCATTGGAGCGGCCCTGTCGTTCTATCATTATCTGAAAGCTTCGGGCAAGGATGTACACGTGTATAATGCTGACGGGGTTCCGTCATTTATGCGATTTATGCCGCACGCGAAAATAATCACGACACGGATACCCGCCCTGCGTTTTGATGTGGCCATTTGCGTGGACGCCGGCAGTACGGACATGCTCGGCGGGCATTTCGATACGATTAAAAAGAAGATCACCGTAAATATCGATCATCATAGGACAAACACCATGTACGGGGATCTGAACATCGTTGATCC
The DNA here is from genome assembly GCA_021815065.1 of bacterium. Classification (GTDB taxonomy): domain Bacteria; phylum JAMCPX01; class JAMCPX01; order JAMCPX01; family JAMCPX01; genus JAJYLM01. Next base: position 3,269 of record JAKAHI010000037.1, read on the forward strand.
CGATGCATCGGCTGCGTGCGAACTTATGTATGCCCTTTTCAAAAAGGCCGGTATCCCGGTCGATAGTACAGTGGCGGCGCTGCTCCTTGCCGGAATCATATACGATACCGGATCATTCAGATACAGGAATACGACCTCCAAAACGCTGAAAACCGCTGCAGAACTTATAGGGCTGGGTGCGGACATAGGAGACATCAGCGAAAAGCTTTACGAAAACCAGTCTCTGGGCAGGTTGAAACTCCTGGAGATGGTACTCGATACCCTTGAGCTTTCGTCGGACGGCAGGATTGCGTCGGTGGAACTTACGAGGAGTATGTACGAAGCTACGGGTACCACGAAGGAAGATTCCGAGGGCCTGATCGATTATCCGAAATCGATAGCCGGTGTTGTTGTGGCTGTTCTGTTCAGGGAGGTCAAGGAAGGCAAGTATAAGATAAGTCTCAGGTCGAAAAGCAATGTTACCATCTCCGAGATAGCAGAACAGTTCGGCGGCGGAGGTCATAAGAATGCCGCGGGATGCACTATGGAAGGATTATTATTCGATGTAAAAAACAAGGTTTTTGCAAAGATCATAGAGAGGTTAAGGCAATAGCATGGAAGTCTCGGGAGCGATTCTCATAGATAAGCCGCCTTTTATTACGTCGTATGACGTTATCAGAGAATTAAAGCGGTTGCTGCCGGTCAAAAAGATCGGACATACCGGCACCCTGGATCCCCTGGCAACCGGTCTCATGATCCTGCTGCTGGGAACCGCTACCAGGCTGGCACAGTATTTCCTTCATTTGAATAAAGTATACCAGTTTACGATAAAGCTGGGGGAAGAAACCGATACCCTGGACAGTGAAGGAGAGGTTACAAGACGATGCGATTACTCCGGTGTCCGGTCCGAAGATATAAGAACCGCCGTACAGTCGTTCCACGGACTCACGGAGCAATACCCGCCGGTTTATTCCGCCATAAAATACAAGGGGAAGCCCCTCTATGCCTATGCGAGGAAAGGGCAAAAGGTGGAAGTGCACCCAAGAATGGTAAATATAATAAGTCTCTCCATGGATGACTTTTCCCCTCCGTATGTCCTGTTCACTGCGGAAGTGTCATCGGGTACGTATATACGTTCCCTTGCAAAATCTATCGGTGATGTGATACAGTGTTGTGCGCATGTAACATCCCTGAGGCGATTGAGTGTCGGAGACTTTCATGTGAAGCAGGCATTTCGGTTGCAGGACATCCAACAATGTCTGGAACGCGGAGATAATAAGTATAATTTCCTTATAGACAAGGAAACACTTTTGAATAAAATAAAAAATAAAGTTCCTTATACTCAAGGAGTATAAACGCAGGAGGTAAAAAATGGCATTAACAAAGGACAAGAAAGCAGAGGTTGTAAAAACTTACGGTACCAGCGACAAAGACACCGGTTCCCCGGAGGTTCAGATCTCTCTGCTTACACAGAGGATTAACATGCTTGAAGAACATTTTAAGGTACACAAGAAAGATCATCATTCAAGACAGGGATTATTGAAGCTCGTGAGTCAAAGACGTAGTTTGTTAAACTACTTAAAAAAGAGTTCAGAAAAACGGTATAACGAGTTATTGAACAAATTAGGAATAAGGAAATAAAAATGATTATAAAGAGATCTGTGCAGGTTGGTGGACGGGAATTTTCCATAGAGACAGGGAGAATGGCGAAACAGGCCCATGGTTCTGTCTATGTAAGCTATGCGGAGACAGGGGTATTATCGACAGCAGTTGCTGGTTTTGAGCCCGTGGAAAAACAGGATTTTGTTCCGCTTACGGTCGAGTATCAGGAGAGATTTTATTCTGCAGGAAGGATCCCGGGCGGATATTTCAGAAGAGAAGGGAAACCTTCGGAAAAAGAGGTTCTATCGTCAAGACTGATAGACCGGCCTATGCGGCCTCTCTTCCCGAAAGGATTTAACTATGAGATTCAATTGGTCACATCGGTAATCTCAGCGGATCAGAAAAACGATCCCGACATTGTCGCTTTAACGGCTACATCCGCTGCGCTTATGTTTTCGGACATACCGTTTGCCGGTCCGATTGCCGCCGTAGAGGTAGGCAGGATCAACGGTGAATTGATACTGAACCCCACAACAGAGGAGTTGAGCAAAAGTGACATCGATATCATAATAGCCGGAAGCAAGGATGCGGTCGTTATGGTGGAGGGTGGGGCCAAATTTGTACCGGAAGAAGAAATACAGAGAGCGATTTTCTTTGGCCATAGAATGATGCAGCCGCTCATTGAAATGCAGGAATCCATAGCAAAGGAACTGAACATCAAGAAGCGTCCGTACAACGACAACGCTATAGCCAAAGAAATTTATAGCCTTGTCGAGAACAAGTATACCACCGCATTCAAAGATATACTGACGACAAAGGTAAAGCAAGAACGGCAGACGAAAACAAGGCTCCTGTTCGAAGAAGCGGTGAAGGAATTAACCGCTGACGACAAATACAAGCCAGACCAGATCGAAAGTGCATTGGAAAAATTGCAGTCCGTCATGGCACGCGGGATGATTACCGATGAACAAAAACGTATTGACGGCAGAGAGCTCGGTCAGGTAAGGCCGATAACCTGCGAGGTTGGATTCCTGCCGAGGACGCACGGGTCAGCCTTGTTTACGAGAGGTGAAACGCAGGCCCTTGTTGTGACGACCCTTGGAACGTTCGATGATGTCCAGTTCATAGATGAGATTATCGGCGAAAACAAAAAACGGTTTATGCTGCACTACAACTTCCCGCCGTTTTCGGTCGGTGAGGTAAAGCAGATGAGAGGACCCGGAAGAAGGGAAATAGGGCATGGAGCACTTGCAGAGAGGGCCATATTGCCGATAATACCGGATGAAGCTGATTTCCCGTATACGCTGAGGGTGGTTTCCGACATACTCGAAAGCAACGGGTCATCATCCATGGCAACTGTTTGCGGCGCTACCCTGTCGTTAATGGATGCGGGTGTGCCCATAAAGGCTCCTGTTGCCGGTGTAGCAATGGGGTTGATCAAAAATAACGACAAGTACTTCATTTTGACCGATATACTCGGGGATGAAGATCACCTTGGCGATATGGATTTTAAAGTTGCCGGAACAAAAGACGGCGTAACATCTATCCAGATGGATATCAAGATAGCCGGCGTTACGGAAGACATCATGCAGGACGCTCTCAGGCAAGCCAAAAAAGCGAGACTGCATATTCTCGATGTCATGCTCCAGTCACTATCGCTTCCACGGGCAGATATATCCGAATATGCACCGCGGATTGTCAATATGAATATCAAGACGAACAAGATAAAGGATCTGATAGGCCCCGGCGGCAAGAACATAAAGAATATCGTGGAAAAAACAGGCGTTAAAATAGATGTCGATGATTCCGGTAAGGTCAGGATTGCTTCCATGGATACGGAACTGATGACCAAAGCGCTGCAGATGGTAAAATCTCTTACCCAGGAGGCTGAAATCGGCAGAATCTACAGAGGCAAGGTAAAGAAGATCATGGACTTCGGCGCCTTCGTCGAATTGTTCCCCGGTACCGAGGGACTCGTTCATATATCGCAGCTTGCGGAGCACAAAGTCAGAAGGGTTGAGGATGTCGTCAAGGAAGGAGATGAGATCCCGGTTAAGGTCCTGGATATAGACAGGGAAGGTAAGATAAGATTGTCATTGCGGGAAGCATTGCGGGAGACCGCAGAGCAGAAACCCGAATAAAATACCGGGTAACTTTTCGTATAAGCTGAAAGACATTATTTAATTTATAGGAGGTAGAAATGAAAAAAATAACTCTTATGGTGTTGGCAGCAGCGCTCATAACGCTGGGTGCTGTGCGCGTAAAAGCTGCAGGGAAGAATGACGCTCCGGAACAAATCTTCAAGGCGAAATGTTCTGCATGCCATTCCGACGAGATAGCCCTGCACATGAACAAGGATCGCAAGGGATGGGAAGATACGGTAAAGCTCATGCAGAAAAAAAGGCCAAACTTTATAAGCGATCAGGATGCCAAGATAATCGTTGATTTTCTGGTGTCACAGTCTGCAAAGAACGGGAAATAAATCCCGTAATCGCAAAAACGAAATAAACTCAGCAATAAGGGCGGGTTCAAAACCCGCCCTTACCATTTCGAATATTTTTTCGATAATAAACTTTAAGCCATAAAAATATTGACATGAACGAATATCGTAGGTATTCGTGCTTGAAAGGACTTTTTATGTGCAAAAGAGTTACAAAAATGGTCGAGTTTGGTTTGATACTATTGGTTATGTGTGTATGCTCTTGTTCGGACTCCAATGTATCTGCCAACCAGTTATGCAATTTATCTTGTGGAGCAACGGTCGCAAAATTAACATCCAGGAAGATCAAGAAATCGAATGTTCTGGCTGAAAGGCATAGGGAATTCAGGAAATCGGAGAGCAGCAGAGAGGATGACGAATTATTGTACGATCAGGACAACCCGGATTATGTTGTTCATTGGACTGGTATCATAAAATCTCAAGCCATTGGAATTAAAACAAATCATTTTCAACGTATTTATTATTATCCCTATAGGGTATGGCAGCGGAGTATCATAAGATGTTAGCCTCGATGTATGGATCTTGCCTTTCTGTTACCGCTTTAATGCGGCACCTTTTCTTATCAACGACCGTTATTATTAGCCATGAAGCAACAACCCCCTTGTATCCTTACCTTTTTATTACCGGAATTTTGTATCTCGCTTGCTGTATAAAAAATACAATAGCTTTCAGAAGGAGAATCAGATGATCAATTTTACCTTATACTCAAACAGGACCGGTAATTTATTGAGGTTAAAATCGTCGGAAAAATTATTCAATTTATTGATATCTCTCCGATCCCCATGGCGGTATTATCACTGTGTAAGGGTAAGTGCCTATGCCTCTATTCTTGCCAACAGTATAGGCCTGTCAAAAAAACAAACAAGGCATCTGCAGATTGCCGGGGTAGTCCATGATATCGGTTTTTCTGCAATAAACGATCGGATACTCGACAAGCAATCGAGCCTTACCACCGAGGAGTATACCCGCGTAAAACATCATCCTGTTCTCGGTATGCGGATATTGGATTGTTACGATTTTCCCGAAGATATAGTAAAGGGTGTTGTACAGCATCACGAAGCCTTTGACGGCAGCGGGTACCCTGTAGGATTAAAAGGCGAAGCAATCGGCGTCTATGGCAGAATACTGTTTATAGCAGAGGCGTTCGATACGATGACAAACGATACCCCGTACAGGCATGCATATACGATTGATGCTGCAATGAAGTCGATACAGGACATGTCGAACAAAAAATACGATCCCGGTCTTGTGCATGCGATGCTGGATTCAGAAGAATTAACGGATTTCTATATGCAAAGGGATACGATATGCCGTCACGCCGTACAATCAGCATTTCAAGGGAACGACTTGTTTACCCTGTAGTCAAGGTCTTCATGAGCATAAAAAAAGCAGGGTGCACATAGATACACCCTGCGAAAATGTGTAAAATACTGTTATTTTATCAGCCTTGATTCTACAACCGACCACTCTATATTTTTAAAGAAAGCCTCGATGTAGTCGGCTCTCTTGAGTCCAAAATCGGTGATAAAGGCGTGTTCGAATACATCCATTACCAGAATAGGCGTGCATCCCGCAGGATGTCCTGTATCATGCTCATTGATCCAGAAATT
>JAKAHI010000038.1 GCA_021815065.1 bacterium
TCTGAAAACCATGAACGTTAAGCTCGATGAACAGAGTTTTAACAAACTTGAAGAACTGACCGCTCCGAAGCCGTTGTATCCGGGTTGGATGATAAGTTTCCAGGGACAGGACAGACTTCCGAAGTAGTAACCCGGAAAATGCAGGATGGCTGGGTACGCTAGCGGGGCATGGGGCCTGAGGCATTTATTCCAGCCGAAACCCATCCGCCACATTTACCTTTTGGGTGGGTACCCCATCGCTCATTGCATAAACCTCCTTATTTTGCAAATGCATTTTTCGGGTGAAAGGGGTATGAACGGATCGTTGTTTTGATTTTTTTTTGTATTGGATCATATCTCAGAATGACAGCTTTTCTTTCACCGGACAACATCGTTACCTTGAGTCTTTTCACGCCGTATGCCTTGTTCTTGAACAAGAGGGTGTACTCGCCGGGCTGAATCTTATACCGCTGTATAGGTGTAATACCGGCAAACTTATCAGAGACCCCGTCTTCTATATAAACGTTCGCCCATGGCACGGCATTTATTGACAGAGCAGCCTGAGCTGTATGTCTGATACCGTGCGCTGTTTGTTCCGGATACGGCAAGCCGCCGGAACCCGGAAACTTAATGATTTTTCCCTTTGAGGCATCCGGGCTTTGCTGCAAAACGATGTTTTTCTTCAAAACGGCATTGTCCGGTATTTTCTCAGGCTGGGTCCCAGGCATGGAAGAAGGTATTGCCTTGACTTTATGGTCTTGAGCGCGCCGCTGTATCGAGAGCAACAGTACACTACATCCCATGATAAGCGTTAAGATAAGGGAGTATTTCATGATTTTTTTTACGGTCAGGTGCTTTTTTAAATCATTCCTTTTGGATTTCTTATCCAATAACAGGATATCTGAAGCAAGTTCCTGCTGACTGCGCTCCAATGCCATGGTATTCAAAAGGCCGGATACTGCAGCCCTGGAAGACACGACATCCGGGTACAGGGCATGGAGGGCTTGCCGGAATGATTCCGGCGTTTGGAATCTATCGGAAGGAAGCGCCGATAGTGCCTTTACGATTATTGTTTCAAGTCCTGCCGGTATGGATGGATTTATTTCGGATGGCTTACCTTCGATCATAGAAGCCTGAACGTGTTTTAACAGGGTCATGTCTGTATCCCCGGTATACGCCTGCCGGTGCGTTAAAAGTTCATAGAGAATCAGCGCTGCGGAATAAAGGTCGCTTCTGTAGTCAAGAGGCTCTCCCCGTGCCTGTTCCGGGGACATGTACCTAAGCTTCCCCTTTAACGTACCGGCGAGCGTCGTCGAGATAGAACCCCTTGCCTTTGCAATGCCAAAATCCGTCAACTTCACGTCACCGTCGAAAGACAGCAATATATTGTGCGGCGTTATGTCCCTGTGCACAATGCCGGTACTGTTGCCGTCCATGTCTTTTATCGATGCGGTGTAATCCAGGGCCTTGAGGACCTCGGTTATGATATACACGGATATATCAATCCGCGGTTTTATCTTATTGCTTATAGCCAGATCGATGAATTCTGAAAGGTCTATTCCGTTGATGTATTCCGTTGCAATGTACGGGGTTTTAGCTATTTCTCCGAAATCGAGGATCTGGACGATGTTCGGATGCACCAAACGTGCGTTGAGCCTCGCTTCATCGATAAACATATCCAGAAATGATCGATCGGATGATACCTGTTTATTCATCAGTTTCAATGCAACGGGCTTTTTGAAGCCATATGGACCTGTCATTACGGCCATATACACATCGGCCATACCGCCGCTTGCTCTATGCCTGAGAAGCCTGTATTTGCCGATCCTCCGGTTATCCGGCGACAAATCGGTCTCCCGCAGCAATTCCATAATATTCCGCTGCGCCGGCTTGTATCTCGACAACCTGAACAGCACCCCATACTGGCATGGATAATCTGAAAGGCTTGAGGCGTTTGACCGCAACAACCTTGCCTGTCCCGTCCAGGTAGAGCACATCGATGCTAAACCGCATAAATACGGTATGCACCCAGTTACAGTCCTTTATCAGCAGGCCTTGATCGTGCTGTATGCCGGGCTTGAACATCAGGCCCATGAACCTTGTGTACAGAGAATCTGCGACTCTGAGGTTGAAACAGGGATCAGGGTTTGCAGACGATGAAGTGCTCTTTAATCTTCTTATAAACATCTGCGTCCTTTTGTGCCATATCCAGTGCCTGATTGTAAAGCCTGCACGCCTCCGGCATGTTTGCGCCGGAGATCATATATGCTGTTTTGTACAACCTTTCAGCCTTATTGTTCAAGGCAGAGAACCCGAGGGCTGCCTCAGCATTATCCGGATCGAATTTTAAAGATTCCTGAAAACAGACATTTGCCCGATCATACCGTCCGTCTGCGAGCGCCTGCTTACCCATGAGGCCGTAGGACAGGGAATAATATCTTTGTATGGCTTTTTCGTCCGCGGAGCCGCGGATGCCGAGCAGGGTGACAAATGCCTGTACCTTATCGAATGATTTTAGTGCCCCTGCATAATCACCGGATTCAAATGCTTTTTTCCCGATACTGAAGTATTTTTTTATGTTCGCCGCGATGGCAATCTTTTTTGCATCATTTTTGTTCTGTGCATCCGACCATAAACGTACGGCAGTATCGAAATCACCTCTTCTATAAGCACTATCACCTGAATTTTGAGGGGATGACTTTACGGTTGCCGCGTGCGTCATTGCCCTGCGTACAGGCACAGCCGGTTTCAGCATTGCTAAAAGTGTTTTGGCGTCATGGTTTGACGGATCCAGCTCAAGCACCTGACGGATCAATGCCGAGGCCTTATCTGCATCCCCCTGTGCGTACAAGGATTCAGCCGCCTTTAGCATACCCTGCAATTCACTTGTCCTTATATCCTTGAGGAGCATTTCCGCTCTATCGTGATATTCGGTATTTTCAGTGAACGGTGCAAGAGCAGTACGCGCGTCCGCATACCTGCCGAGGTCATAATACCGCTGTACCGTGTTCCACGCATCGTCGAGTTTTTGCATAACGGTGAGTTGTTTTCCGAGAACGCTTATGCTGTCCGATGCGTACCCGTGCTTCTTTATATCGGACATGATAGCCTGCGCCTGTGCCAACCTGCCCTGACGCAGGGAGGCCCTCAGTTTGCCGGTCAAAACATTCTGGTTTCTCTGCTCGTAAAGCACGTATGCACAAAACGCAGCGGCTGACAAAACAACTGCCGTAAGAATGGCCTTCACGAACACTCCGGATTTATGTCCCTTCGCTTTTGTACCACGCGATAGGGAACGGTGCTGTCCCTCTATCAAAGAGCTTGTGTCATGGTCACGTCCAGGCACAACCGACAGAATAGCAGTTTTTTTATCCTGTTCCTTTTTGAGCACGGCATCACCAGCTTACGGATAAGCTGCCTGTTGTTGACGATGAATGGGAACCGTCATTTGTTGTTGCATAGACAATACATCCTGCAACAATGGCTGCACCCGCTGTCCATACCCATTTGTTTTTATACCAGGCATCAGACCCTGATTTGTTTCTCCCGGTGCTGTTTTGATCCATGGGGGTTCTCATGACATCCTGCTGCACGGAAACATCCTGTTCCGGTTGTACAAACCGGGCAATCTCTGCTGATGCATGGTTAAGGTCTTCGTATGCAAACGTACGGGATGAATCGGCAAGCGTGCGAGCATCTATAATCTGTGCCTTTATCCATATATCTCTTTGCCGGGTTGTCTGAGTAACAGTACTTGATAACATTAAAATACCGTCGGATTTGTATTGGTCGCTCAGGTATTGAATCTGCTCTCTTGATAACAGGCCGTTGGATATCGTCAAAGTATCCGGCGCAAGTTCAAGGTTTATAAGGTGCGTATCCTTGGATATGGCGACCGGCGTATTTTTTGTAAGATACGCTTTTTTACCGGCCCTGATATAATGCGTGCATTGCAAGAGGTTGACATGTACCGGCGACACACCCTTGAGATTTCCGTCTACAGCTATCTCGGCATCCGGAGGATTGGTTGCAACGGTTACGGTCGCAAAGCTACCCTGCGTACCGATCAACTGTTTTTGTATGAGATTGACAAGGTTGGGAGGCCAAAGGTTGGCATCGAGATCCGGTGTGCCGGATATGCAGAGATATGCGTCCACGACCTTGCGGGCGTCCGTGGCTTTGTCCAGTGCAAGATAATCCATTGCACTATACAGGTACGCCTCCCTGAGCATACTCAATGATTCTCTGGAGTTAAGGTGTGCGTTGAGCCTTTCAATGGCTTTGTTAAGAATAGCCAATGATTCTTCAAACCGCAGGAATTCGTATGACTCTTTGCCCTTTGCTAATGCATCCGTCTCATCGGTCGCTTCAACCGGTTGTTCGGCCGGTTGTTCGGCCGGCTGTTCGGCCGGTTCGTACCTGATGAAGGAAACAGTACGAAGCTGCTTTTCGGTATTATCCGTCAATTCAAGAAGTAAATTATCGTGCGGAGGCTGGACAATAACCAGCACATGTCTGCCGCTCTGCGCATATACAGAGACACTCAAGAGCATCACGATACTACAGAGGAATAGGGTTTTCATATAAAAACGGAAACCATATTAAAATCGTATTGTCAATTAAATAACGAATTATGGCACCTTAACCCGAAAAATGCGTTTGAAAAATAAGAAGGTTTATGTGGTGAGCGACGGGGTACCCACCCGGCAGGGAAGGGTCGCGCGTCAAATAAAGGTATTCTTCGAAAATCCGGCAACGAGGGTGAATTTATGAGGATAGATGAAATAGTTATGGTTTGAATACGGCCGTTTGCGGCGTCCAGAAATTGACCTGCTGGACATGCGCCGATTTTGTCAGCAAATTTCTGATTTCCTGTTTTTCTCCGCTGTCCGTAATGGGTTCAATATCCGAAGTATCGGAACCGTGATTGTCCTTGCCATTCTTCCAATGAACAATATAACCGGCAACAAATGCGAAACCGCAGCCCCCGGGTCCGCAGCATGAGGTATCGACTATACTGTAACCCGTGGAGTAGCATACCTGCCTGCCATTGTAGGCGATTTGCCCTTCCCTTTCGGTCGAATAATGACCGGAAATCGCCTCGATCTCCTCGCCCAGTTTTGGATGTGAATATTTGTATACTTCCATGAGCAATCCTCTTGTAAGAGTATAAGCATTACCGGCTTAAACCGAAAGCACTACAGCAGAGGGACCGTGATTCAAACCATTTTCCCGCTGCTTCCCGCTGCTTTTTTCAGCTTACGGGAAAGCTCCGCCCTCTACGGCGGGGATAAACAATGCTCCCTTGTTCCTTCGGTTTACACGCCTTCTTTGCCGACTATGGCTATGCTGACAACGTTCATGAAAGGAAAACCTCCGAGGTTATGCGTAAGCCCGAGTTTTGGATCCTTGAGCTGCCGCTGATCCGCCCTTCCATGAAGCTGCAAATACATTTCGTAAAGCATGCGCAGACCCGAAGCTCCAATCGGATGTCCGAAACATTTCAGTCCGCCGTCCACCTGTGCGGGAACGCCTCCGCCTCTCAGATCGAAAAATCCGTCGAGCACGTCTTTGGGCGCACCGCCCCGCGGCGATATACCGAGGTCTTCATACGTGATAAGCTCTGTGATGGAAAAACAATCATGCAGTTCCATCATGCTGATCTCTTTTCTGGGATCCTTGATTCCTGCTTCCTTGTACGCAACAACGCTCGCCTTGGATGTACTGACAAAATACGTGCTGTCCCATTCATTGAACTGCACCTCTTCACCGTTGCTCAGTGCCAGCTGCAGGGCCTTTACCGTCACGAGATCTTTTTTGCCGAGTTTTTTCGCAATCTCCGGCGTTGTAACGATTGCAGCAGCAGCGCCGTCACTTACACCGCAGCAGTCATACAGTCCGAGCGGATGTGCCACCATGGGCGAGGATATGGCCTGGTCTTCGGTTATCGGAGTCCGGAGATGGGCCTTTGGATTCAGCGCGCCGTTCGCATGGCTCTTCACCGAAACATGCGCTAGCACACGTTTTAAGTCGTCTATAGAATACTTGTACTTGGCGGCGTATGCCGTTGCAAGCTGGGCAAAGGCACCCGGTGCGGTAAGGTTCGGCATCCATAACCAGTTGAGCGACCCGCTGTTTGACCCTGAGTTCGGAAGCCCTCCGTATCCTATGTCTTTCAATTTTTCCACACCAAGCGCGAGTGCGATATCGCAGGCGCCCGATGCGACTGCATAAACCGCTCCCCTGAATGCCTCGGTCCCGCTTGCGCAGAAGTTTTCAACCCGTGTTGCAGGGATATTCGGGAGCCGCAGGGTGAGTGAAAGCGGGAGTGCGCTTTTGCCGATGTGTATTTCCTCGAAACAATCGCTGAGCCACGCTGCCTGGATCTGGTTCTTCTCTATGCCTGCATCTGCAATGGCCTCTTCAAACGCCTCGACCATGAGGTCTTCGGCTCCGGCATCCCACCGCTCGCCGAACTTGGTACAACCCATTCCTATTATTGCCACTTTATCTTTAATGCCTGTTGACATATTTTTCTCCTTTAACCTACTTGAGGATTGCCTTCCAGAAATAGCCGGTAAACCCGCGGTCCTTGTCATAGTATTTTTTTCTGAATGAAAGCTTCATGGTCTGACCGACCTGGACATTCTCGAGATCGCAGTCCGTAAAATCAAGCAGCGTTCTGCCGCCGCCGTCGAATTGCACCATGCCGTACAGAACAGGCGGCTCTACGGAGACTGCAAGATAGTCCCCGGTAAAGGACATAACCTTTGCCTCCTTATCCGAAAACTCATAATCCTCCTGCGTATGGAATGCGTTGCATTTTGGATTTACGCAAACGTTTGTTTTGGGGTATTGCAGGGTACCGCATTTTTTACATTTCCCGCCCACAAAACCCAGTATCATCTTTTTGTTGCGCCAGAGGGTCGTGAGTGCGGTCTGCGTTGCGGCTTCGGCCCGTATGCCGGTTTCCGCATTTATAAGATCATTGAACTTCAGGAACTTCGCGTAACTCGCCTCTTCTTTTCTATTCTCGAGCGAGCCTTTAACACCTCTTCTTGGAGCCAACTTCGTAATATGCTCCGTGACCTCGAACAAGAGCGCATCGCTGCCCTGTCCGAAGCTTGCGACAACGATTTTGTCTCCGGGTTTCGACTGTTCAAGCGCAGCCGTAAGCATGAGCAGCGGATGTGCTGAACCTGTTTCACCGGTAACCTCATGCATATTATCCACGACTTGTTCCTTTGATGCCCCTATTTTTTTTGCTATACCTTTGTGTTCCCGGGATATAAAACACGGATAGACAACCTTTGCGACATCCTTTATCGATATCCCGTACTTTTTAAAAAGCCCGTTGATGGCCTGCGGGATGATCTTTGCGTAACCTTCGTCCCGGATCCATCTTTCTTCCCATGTATAGTCGAATTTCTGTGATTCACCTCTATAGTGGTCCACAAAGTCGAGTGACAGGGAGAACGAGCCTTTATACTCCGCTATGACATTCTCGTTGCCGAGAAGAAGGGACGCTGAACCGTCTCCGAACCACATTTCATAAAAACTTGCAGACTTTGTTCTCCGGTGATCCGAGGCGGCCACCAGGACGTTCTTTTTTTCACCGCTCTTCAGGGATTCCACTGCGGAAATCAACGCTGTTGTACCGGATTTTAAAGAAGATGCAAAATCCGCGGTAACGATATCCTCCCGCAGATTGAGTGCCGTTGCAAGGATGCCCGCATTCTGGCGGTCTGCAAACGGGGGAGTTGTGGTTGCAAGGAAAATCCCGTCAATCTTTGATTTATCAAACCCGGAAATACAGTCCCTGGCAGATGCTACCGCCATGGTCAGACTGTCCTCGTCCCAGTTGCACATTGAACGCTCTCCGTTGGCAACCATCATCAACGCAGGTATGTACCATCCCATTTCCTGAATGACCGACATCCTGTTCAACCTTCGCCTTGGCACGTAACCGCCGTACGAAACTATACCGACCATTGTTTGCCTCCTTATCCTGAAATAGAGCTTATTTTTTGTATATCGTATGCATTTAAGCTTTCTTTGATTATAATGTCAACTAATTTAACGGCACAAAGCGTACCTTAAGTATGGTATTAGTTGACACTGAATTTTACGGATGTATATTGTATACAATAAAAAACTGAAAGGAGAAAACATATGGGCAAACTCAAGGACAAATTATCAAAGCTTATCCCATCATGGAGAGAAGATGTTACCAAGCTGACAAAAGAGCACGGAAAGGTAAAATTTGACGAGGTTATCATAGATCAGGTTACCGGAGGAATGAGAGATATCAAATCAATGGTCTGCGAAACATCGTATCTCGATCCGCAGGAAGGTATCCGTTTTCGCAATTATACCATACCCGAGGTGCGCGAAAAACTGCCGAAGCCGGATGCCAACAGCGAAGCATATCCTACGGGCCTATGGTACCTGCTGCTGACCGGAGAGATACCGACAAAAGATGATGTTATGGACATAGAGAATGAATTCAAAGCACGGTCCGCGGTTCCCCAGTATGTTTTCGACGTTATCAGAGCAATGCCCGCTGACACACATCCCATGACCCAGTTTTCAACCGCAATACTCGTCATGCAGAGAGAATCTCTTTTTGCAAAAAGATACAGTAAGGGTATGAAAAAAACAGAATACTGGGAGCCTATGCTTGAAGACTCCATGAATCTGCTGGCAAAGCTGCCGACAATAGCCGCATACATTTACCGGCACATCTATAAAGGCGACACCTTTATAAAGGCCGACCCTGCTCTTGACTGGGGAGCGAATTTCGCTCACATGATGGGCGTGGACAATCCGGAGTACAAAAACC
>JAKAHI010000039.1 GCA_021815065.1 bacterium
GCAGCATAAAACATCGAACCGCCGGCGCCGAAGAAAGAGTTGTTATAGAACAGTCTGCCGCCGGTTGTTACACCCCCGGGTGTATTGTGGAGCTCGGAATCTACCTCACTGCCTGCAAAACCGTCCAATCCGAACCCGTAAATATTGTTCAGCATCAGTTCCATGCCGTCATACTGATCGCTCGCTACCCCGAAATAACTATAAACCCTGCCGAGCTTTATCCTGAGAGGGAGCTGTTTCGGCGTATAGTTAAGATAGGCATAGGCAAAATCGGTATTCGCTCTCTGTGCGTACTGACTGGTGAGCAAATCATAGTTGAGCCATCCCGAAGCCTCGATACTCAGATCGTTTTTTAAAACGGGATATTTAAAGTTTAAGTCCTCGTAGAATGGCAGGTAATTATTATCCGTGTTGTTAACGTTTAATCCATACGTACTCAGATAGGTGCTTGAGTTGAGGGTAAAGGGCGGGGAAGCCGTGTTACCGGACACCTGGGGTAAAGACGGAGAAGGGAGTGAAGATGGAACAGTCAATGATTCCGGCAGGGGGATTACGGCTGGTCCGGCATTGCCGGATTGTGCAGCCATAAGGGCTGCAGGGCTAACAACGAGTGCTAATAAAAGTATAAATGCGGTCACTGTTTTCATTTTGCCTCCTTCACGTTTTGTTTAGGCTTCAATCAAACATATCCATGGTTTATTGGCAATGAATATATGAATTCAAATGATAAATCAAGCTTTCTCAACCCAAAATATTATATTTTTTTATTCTGTATCTGAGCGAGCGCATGGGAATACCAAGGAGTGAGCATGCCTTTGTCCTGTCTCCTGAACACGATTTCAGCGCCTCTTCTATGAGACTTTTTTCAATGGTATTCAGGAGGTTATCTATAACACCGTTGAACCTGACGGCTATATCGTTCAGGGTATACCCTTTATCCCGGCTCTCCATGACCGTGTGCATGATATCTGGCGGCAGGGATTCCGGGAGTATAACCGGCGAAGACTCGATGGCAACAGCCCGTTCGACGATATTTTCGAGTTCCCGGACATTGCCGGGATAATAATAGCTTTTCAGGATATCGATAGTTTCTTTTGAAAAATCTTTTACACCTTTCCCGAACTCCTTGTTGTATTTGTCCAGGAAATATCTTGCAAGGGGAAGGATGTCGTCTTTTCTTTCCCGCAATGGTTTCATTTCTATCTGAATGACGTTCAACCGGTAAAAAAGATCCTCCCTGAACCTCGAATTTTTAACCAGTTCTTTGAGATTTTTATTTGTTGCAGATATGATCCTTACATCCACGGCGTATTCGGCGGTATCCCCGATGGGTTTAATCATTTTATCCTGAATGGCCCTCAGCAGCTTCACCTGCGCCTGGAGCGGCAATTCGCTTATTTCATCGAGAAAAACAGTCCCGCCGTCGGCTTCGATAAAAAGCCCCTTTTTGTTTTCGACGGCACCGGTGAATGCCCCCCTTTTATGACCGAACAATTCGCTTTCCACGAGGTTTTCCGGTATTGCTCCGCAGTTGATGGGTATAAAGGGTTTGTTTTTTCTCGTGCCTTGGTAATGCACCGCTCTGGCAACCAGTTCTTTGCCGGTGCCGGATTCACCGTAAATAAGCACGTTTGTCTTTGTATCCTTTACCCTTTCTATCAGATTAAAAACCTCCTGCATTGCGTTGCTTACCCCGATGATGTCCCATTTCCCATCCATTATGCCGAGCTTTTGTTTCAGCATTATATTTTCATGCTCGATCCTCTGGCTCTCCAGTGCGCGGCGTATGCGCAGTCTGAGATCGTCGATGTTGAATGGTTTCGTTATATAATCATACGCACCGAGTTTTATTGCTTCTATGGCTGTCTCGATGGTCCCGAACGCCGTGATCATGATTATCTTTACGTCCGGGTGCAGTTCTTTGGCTTTTTTCAAAAGCTCCAGTCCGTTTATCGCAGGCATCATAAGATCCGTTATGATGAGATCGAAGAAACTCTCTTTCAGGAGCAGCAGGGCATCAGCGCCGTCTTTTGCACAGGTAACATTGTACCGTTCCCGTTTAAGGATAAGTTCCAAAAACTCGCGCATACTTTTATCATCATCAACAATAAGTATATTTATCATGTTGTGCCTTTCTCTCTTTTTTACAAAGGTAATTCAAGGGTAACCGTTGTACCCTTGTTTTTCACACTGGTTATGCCCAGGGTGCCGTTATGCTGCTCAACGATGGCCTGTACTACCGGAAGGCCCAGGCCCGTTCCTCCCGGATTTTTTGTCCAGAAGGGTTCCAGGGACAATCTCGTTTCATTCTCTTCCATACCCTCTCCGGTATCTTTGACCGATAGTACAGCACGGCTGCCTTTTACCTCACACTCTATGCTAATACTGCCTTTGTCTCTTATGGCATGAATAGCATTCAGGACAAGGTTGAGCAATACCTGTTTCAATTTTAGTTTATCCGCCCGTATCGTTATGTTGTTTTGTACGGTCGTTTGCAATTGAACAAGCGGGTTATAATCGCCCCTCCTGGAAATATTCTCGAACACCTCGTCTATGAGCTGCCTGACCGCGACGCCGTCCTGAATATTGGTAACGGGCCTGGCCATGGAGAGGAACTCGGTTACAAGATTGTTAATCCGGTCAACCTCCCGGAATATCAATTCCAGGGGTTTATCATATTCGCTCTTGCCTTTCAGGTCTTCCATCAGGAGCTGAACGGCCCCGCTGATCGAAGCCAGGGGGTTGCGTATTTCATGGGCCACGCTTGCCGCAAGCCTGCCCGCCGTTGCAAGGATGTCTGCTCTTTTCAGCTTTGCCTCCATTTTTTTCATCTCGGTCAGGTC
This sequence comes from bacterium, assembly GCA_021815065.1. GTDB lineage: Bacteria > JAMCPX01 > JAMCPX01 > JAMCPX01 > JAMCPX01 > JAJYLM01. The sequence continues at coordinate 2,844 of JAKAHI010000039.1, forward strand.
CTGAAACGTTACAACAGTACCGATGACGCTGCCGGCATCGCCATGCAGATTCGATATGTTATAACCGGTCTGTATAATACTGCCGTCCTTTCTCCTGATGGTCATTTCGTTCCTTTTCAAAGGAGAGGTGCTGAATTGAATGCCCGTCATTATATCATTTATATTTTTCCCGATAATCTCATCAGGCTTATAACCCGTTATTCGTGCTGCGGCCGGGTTCACCGTGCTTATGGTAAACTGTTCGTCCAGGGTAATCAGGCCCGAATCTATGCTGTTGATGATGATCGTATGGAGGTTTGTGAGCTGCTTCAGATCGATACTGCTTATCGACAATGCCCTTCTCGCCTTCAAGAGGCTCCCGCCGAGAAACGCACTCAGCACACCGACGATAAAGGTCGTGGAGATATAGGTTATAAGGTTGAGAAACACGTCCCGTACAAGGTGGTTTGCTTCAGAGGGGGGAATGAAAGCCGGGGCCAGCCGGTAAAATTGAATATCAACGAGTATTCCGTAGAGTATGGCAGAAACGGATGCGAATATGAGACCGCCTTTTTTGGATAAAAGGAGTCCTCCCTCTATAGCAACGAAAAGGTACAGAAACGTATAGATGCTGTCGATGCCGCCGGTCGCTATAACCAGGGCAGAAACGAAGACAGCGTCCCATGCTGTTGCTACGTATGCTATGCCTGCGAGGTTTCTTTGTTTTCTTAAGAAGACCAGTTCGGCAATACTTACGACGTACAGGACAACGACAAGGATAACGAGCGGGGAGAGCCACGGGGCGCTGTGGAAGATGATTTTATGCTGATAGGTTAACGCCGCTCCGCCGATAAGGATTGTAACAATGATAATCCGTAACCACGTAGCCCAGGAGAGCCTGTTTAAAAGCTCCTGCTGTTCTATTGAGATTTCATCGGGCTGCTTTGCTACGGCATTGCTCATTAATGAACGGTACTTGCGATCTTGAAGATCGGCAGATACATTGCGACAACCAGTCCACCAATAATAACGCCGAGGAACACGATCAGAAGAGGCTCTATCAGGGATGTCATCGCAGCCACGGCAGAGTCCACCTCTTCATCATAGAAGTCCGCTATCTTCGACAGCATCGCATCCATATTACCGGTGGCCTCTCCAACGGATATCATCTGGACCACCATACCCGGGAAAACCTTGGTCTGGCCGAGGGGCTCGGCAATGGTTTTACCGGCAGCAATACTCTCCCGTGCTTTCATGATCGCATTTTCTACGACCTGATTACCGGAGGTACGGGCAACAATCTCCAGTCCGTCCATGATAGGCACACCGCTTGATATCATGGTCGACAATGTCCTTGTAAAACGTGCGACCGCATTCTTACGTATGATATCGCCGAAAACGGGCATTTTTAATAAAAGTCCGTCTATAATCAGCTTGCCGTTCCCCGTATGATAATAAGAACGGACGGCGACGAAAACGGCTATCATGCCGATAATGATGTAGAATATATAGTGCTTCAGGAAATTGCTCAGATCCATAACGAATTGGGTTGGAGCCGGCAGAGCCGCGCCGACATCCGAGAACATCTTTGCAAAGACAGGGATAACGAAGAGGAGCAAAATAGCAACAGCACCTGCTGCAACAGACATAACAACAATAGGGTATATCATTGCTCCCTTTACCCTGCCTTTTAATTTTTCCGCCTTTTCAATGTACGTTGCAAGCCGAGCAAGAATTGCATCGAGCATACCGCCGACCTCACCTGCTGCCACAAGGTTGGAATACAGGGAATCAAAGGTATCCGGATGCTTTTTGAGAGCAGCTGCAAACGTCGAACCGCCTTCGATAGAGTTCTTTATATCTTTAATGGTTTTCTGGAATGTCTTGTTTTCCTGCTGGGATCCCAGGATGTCAAGGCACTGGACAAGAGGAAGACCCGCATCGATCATCGTTGCGAACTGTCTCGTAAAAATCGACAGTTCTTTTCCTCCAACCTTCTCCCTGAATATATTGAGCTTCCCGAAATCAAAGGCGGCTTTTTTTTCTTTTATATTGATGGGCCTGATATCCTGCTGCCTGAGCAATGCGATGACGGAAGATTCACTCTGCGCATCTATATTGCCCTTTACAACCTCGCCTGTTTTCTTCATACCTTCCCATGTAAAAACAGCCATTGTTTACCTCCGGTTAAAAACTTTTCTGAACGTTCTGCATCCTCGCCTGTGCCTGGACCGATGGCGGTAATGTTGTTCCCGCCTGCAGCATCTGTTTAAGCTCTTCAAGGTCCGTTGAATACATCGTTGCGTCGTCAACGGTGATAAGTTTCCTCTGATACAGGCTGTACAATGCCTGGTTCATGGTCTGCATGCCGAATTTCGCCTGTCCTACCTGCATGTGTGAATATATTTGGTGCACCTTTTCTTCCCGTATAAGGTTTCTGACCGCCGGTGTCGGTATCAATACCTCTGCTGCAAGGGCCCTTCCGGGTTGATTGTACTTCGGTATCAGCGACTGTGACAGAACACCTTCGAGTACAAACGAGAGCTGTGCCCTTACCTGCGGCTGCTGGTGAGGCGGGAAAGCATCGATAACCCTGTTTATCGTCTGGACCGCCGAATTCGTATGCAGGGTCGCAAGCACAAGGTGTCCTGTCTCGGCTGTATTTAAGGCGGCCTCGATGGTCTCGAGATCCCTCATTTCACCGATGAGCACCACATCCGGGTCCTGACGCAAAATGTATTTCAATGCGGTTGAGAAATTCTTGGTATCTGCCCCTACCTCCCGCTGGTTTACCACGCAATTTTTATGCGGATGCAAATACTCGATGGGATCCTCTATGGTAATGATATGTTCGTGCCTGTCCTCGTTTATTTTCGCTATGATGGAAGCGAGTGTTGTGGTTTTTCCACTGCCCGTGGGTCCTGTAACAAGGATTAATCCCCTTGCCTTCTTGGTAAGCTCTGCAACGACCGGAGGCAGTCCAAGCTCTTCAAAACTCAAAATCTTGAAAGGAATAGTCCGGAATGCCCCTGCGACTGCGCCTCTCTGCATAAACATGTTCGCCCTGAACCTGCTCAGGCCCTTTACCCCGAAGGAAAGGTCCAATTCGTTGTCCTGCTCAAATTTCTGCTTCTGGGCATCCGTCAGTATGCTGTAGCAGAGCTGTTTTGTTTCGGTTGCGGTGAGAGGCGGTACTTTCAACGGCGTCAATTCGCCGTCAATTCTCAACTGCGGGGGGCTGCCCGTCGTGACGTGCAGATCGCTTGCCCCTTTCTCTATCATCACTTTCAACAACTGGTGCAGATTAAAACTCATTTCCACCTCCGGTTTAATCTTTTGCTGTAACCCTTACGACTTCATCTATCGTCGTCAGTCCTTTTTTAAGCAAGTCTATCGCGCTCTGCCGCATCGTCATCATTCCGAGCCGTATGGCTTCCTTCTTTATTTCATTAGCAGATGCACCTGCCAATATCAACTCCCGTATTTCTTCCGCGATGGTGAGGATTTCGTAGACCGCTATTCTGCCTTTGTATCCGGTATTACTGCAGTTATTGCAGCCTTTCCCTTTATAGGTCTTGGTGGTTTTTGCCTCTGCCTCGGACATGCCGATGTCCGTGAGAAATTTTTTCTCTATATCGATTTCTTCCTTGCATTTATCGCATATTTTTCTCATCAACCTCTGTGCAAGTATCGCATGGACAGACGAAGCGACAAGGAACGGTTCAATACCCATGTTCAGCAGCCGGTTGATCGTACTCGGTGCATCGTTCGTGTGAATGGTCGACAGGACGAGGTGGCCGGTCAGTGCCGCTTTCACGGCTATTTCCGCGGTTTCATAATCCCGGATCTCTCCGACCATGATGATATTGGGGTCCTGCCTGAGAAACGACCGCAGCGATGCCGCAAAATTTAACCCGATTTCTTCGTGCATCTGCACCTGATTAACACCCGGTATATTGTACTCGACCGGATCCTCGGCAGTGGACACATTTTTGGAAATCTGGTTCAGTTCGGAAAGCGCGGAATAAAGCGTCGTGGTCTTCCCGCTGCCGGTCGGTCCTGTCACGAGGACCATACCGTACGGCTTGTGTACGGCATCTTTAAAGTCCTTGAGCTGCTTTTCGTTAAACCCCAGCTTCGTCATATCGAGCTGCAGATTCGATTTGTCCAGCAACCGGAGAACAATCTTTTCCCCGAACAGTGTCGGCAGGACCGACACACGGAAATCTATGTCCTTCCCGTCCGCATACCGAATCTTGATCCTTCCGTCCTGCGGCCTTCTCCTCTCGGCTATATCCAGTTTTGACATAATCTTTAATCTGGATGCTATGGCGTTTTTCAAAGAAATGGGCGGCTTCATTATTTCATACAACATTCCGTCTATTCTAAACCGGATCCTGAAAGCTTTCTCATACGGCTCTACGTGTATATCGCTTGCTCCCTTTTTTATCGCATCATTCAGGACCGAGTTTACCAGCTTGATGACCGGAGCCTCTTCACTTGCCTTCTCGAGAGATTTTACGTCGATATTGTCGTCATCACCGATAACCTCATATTCCTCTGCTGCTTCGTCCATAATATCCTGATAATCCGTCGACACTTCAAAATATTTTTCTATGGATTTCTTTATGGCGGTTTCTGTTGCCGCAACGAACTCGACATTGTATCCGGTCAGGAATTTAATCTCGTCGATAACGGAGAGGTTGGTCGGATCGGACGTCGCAACGATGAGGGTCGAACCGGTCTGGTTAACGGGGACGATAAGATGTTTTCTCGCTATGTTCTCGGGGATCTTCCTTACGACCTCTTTATCTATTTCGAATTCATCGAGATTTATGGCCGGAACATTATACTGTTTACTCAGGAAAGACAACAGTTCCTCGTCCGTGACAAACCCCAGCTTCGTAAGGCTCGACCCGAGTCTTCCGCCTCCGGCTTTTTGCTCTTCTATGGCCTTTTTAAGCTGTTCCGGCGTTATTAAGTTTTCCTTAACGAGCAGCTCTCCCAATCTCGACGTCATGGCATTAACCCCCTTGATCTCTGTTTTGAAATGAGTATACGGAAAACTTGCCAAAGTGTCAAGGACGGACATACAAGGTAAACAAACACCTTTCCGCAGGTATTGCTCCCGTCGGGAATAGAAAATCCTGTTGAGAATTATTCTTTCTATGCTTATTATAAAGAGTAATGGAAGATTCTGCTAAAATAGAAAATATCACCATATTCTGGGGAAGACACAAAGGGCCGCTGATCTATTCCAATACCTTTGTCGTAGAGACCGGACAAACGAAGGTCATCGTGGATCCCGGGGGAGAGTCCGCTGAACTGACCAAATTGAGCGATAAGAAGGCATTTATCGTCAACACGCACTTTCACGGGGACCACCGGAGGATGAATTATCTGTTCACCAAGAGTGATTTTTTCGCGCCGGAACTCGATGCTCCGATGATCGAAAGTCATGAGCAGTTTATCAATGCCGTAGGCATAACGGACAAGGTGCTGCGCGAGCAATGGCTCCACGTCGTAAAAACGATCTATAACATTACCGAACATAAAATAGCGGGTACGTTCAGGGACGGCGAACATGTCATAGACAAATCCTACGGGATAAAGGCCATAGCGCTGCCCGGACACACCCGGGGACACAGCGGCTTATATTTCGAAAGTGCTTCGCTGACCTTGATAACGGACATAGACCTTACGGATTTCGGCCCGTGGTACGGCAACGAGGTTTCGGACATCGACGACTTCCTTGCGTCCATAGATAAAGTACGGCAGCTGCAATCGAAGTACTTTATAACTTCTCACTCCAACAAGATATACACGCGGGATGAACTGCTGCCGCTGCTCGATAGATTTACCGCACACGTGCAAAAAAGGGACAGGGCG
>JAKAHI010000040.1 GCA_021815065.1 bacterium
CTTCGGAAGAAGTGAAGCTTTTGAGAGGTATCTTAGAACAGCTCAAGAGTAACCCGCGTTAGAAAGCCTGCCAAAGGCGGACTCGCCCCGGGCGCAAGACCGCTGGCGGGAATCGGACATGCAGGCATGCGTGGGTGACCTTGGTCCCTCTTATAAGAGAAAAAACGCAGAAGTACTTATTGGACAGGGAGGTCGTGACGGACAAAATCGTAGAAATGCCGGAACTGGGCGAGGAGGGTTATGGTACGCCGCATAAGCTGCGGATATTCTTTCAAGGAGCGGCCGACGTTACGGAAAAACAACCTCCGCACATGAGAGTCCGACGAGAAGATGAAATACTTCAACATGGTCCCCATCATGGCAAACTGTTTCAAATCCGACTTCTTATTGACATAGAGCGGGCTCCTGTACTCAACCTGTTCGAGCCATTTTTTGAGCCTTTGGTCGAACCGCTTTGGTTCATAGATCTTCTGGAATAAACGCCAGTAGTGTTGCTGCAGCGCTTGTCTGCTCATCTGCTTGGGGACAATATTGGTATACAATTGCCACTCCCCGGAAAAATCGTCCCCGACAAGCCTTGCCTCCTGTTTGAGCCGGTCAAAGAGCCGTGTGTTCTTCGGGGCGTTCAAGAGGCTTATACAGGCTATCGGGGAGGATGTGTCCTCAATAAACCGGTAAAGCTCATCGAAGACCGAGATATCGTCGTGGTCGAAGCCCACAATAAGGCCAAGAAAGGGCACGATGCCGTAGCGTGATATTCTCATTATCCTCTCTTTCAAATCGTGGCTGATGTTCTGGGTTTTATGAATTTCTTCAAGGCTTTCTTTCCTTACGGTCTCCACGCCGAGGAACAACACCGAAAACCTTGCATCCGCAAACATCTTCAGCAATGCTTCGTCATCCGCAACATGGACAGTGATCTGCGTGGAAAAGGTGAGCGGGCGAGCCTGCATGGTGTTCCATTGAATAAGATCGCGTAATAATTCCCTGGTAAACGATTTGTTGCCGAGGAAGTTGTCGTCGGAAAAAAACACGGAGTGTGCTCCGATGCCATGGGCGGCCTTTACTTCATCGAGTATCTGGACGACCGATTTTGTCCTGTAGTCTCTTCCCAGATATTGGACGACATCGCAAAAATCACAATTATGCGGGCATCCCCGGCTTGTTTGTACCGTAATATTAACATAATCTTTTGCACGAATCAGAGACCAGTCCGGGGCTGGGCTGTCTTTTAGATCGATGTGGGATTTCTGCTCATAAAGCCTCTGTGCTTTGCCGTTACTCCATTCGCGCAAAAACTTCGGCCAGGTATATTCCGCTTCGCCGATAAAAAGGTGGTCCGCGAGATCCGCGCATTCTTCCTTATAGATGCTGGCATAGGATCCCCCGAGAGCTACGGGCATCCCCTTGCTTCTGAAGCCCTTACAGATCTCCGTGATCCGGTGTACATGGATCGTACTGCCGGTGACGGCAACCAGGTCGCACGGTGTATTCCAATCGATCGCTGAGACATTCTCATCGCACAGGACATATTCCACGGATACACCGGACGGGGTCAATGCCATGAGTGTAGCAAGTGCGGCATTCGGCATCAGGGTCTTTGCTCCGAGTACTTCAACCGTTCCTTGAAGGGACCAGACATTTTTTGGATGACGGGGGGCTATAAGATAAATTCTCAGAGGCCTGTTTTCACTGCCATAACGTTTCACCTTTATCGGTTTCATGGGCATTCTCACTGTTTTTTATTGCCCTCCTGGTTAAAGCATAGCGAATATCAGGTCGATCCACAACACCTTTGATCTTTTCCACCTCCATTTGCCGGTCAGATTAGATATGCTCCGTGTTTGCTCTTTCACGAACTTTTTTATTTTCTTTTATAAAAGCCCGTAAGAAGAGCATGGGCGATGATATGGCCGTCTATAGCTTTTTCCAGGCCTTGCCGTGTTATGGTTCTATTTACCTGAAGCACGGTGTTTACCGCGAACAACTTGAATATATACCTGTGGGCATTGCCCGGGGGCGGGCATGGACCGCCGTATCCTTTTGTACCAAAATCATTGAAACCCTGCTCTGCACCGTGCGGAACAGTACGCTCGTCTATTCCCCGGGTCTTGGGACTGATGTTCCACAGAAGCCAATGGGTGAAGGTGCCTCCCGGGGCATCGGGATCCTCCAGTATCAATACAAGCGATGCCGTATGGGGAGGAATGTTTTTAAAAGCAAGCGGAGGGATTATATCGCTTCCCTGACAGGTATAGTGTACGGGGATAAAACCATTATTGTTGAATGCAGGGCTCGATATGGCCAGATTGTATGATTGGGAAAGGGCTGGAGTACTTGCTGCAAGGACTGTGAAGCATAGAGCCGCAATCCATAATCCTGAAAACAGACCGGCAGCCGGACTACCGGCTTTATTTTTTGAATACCCGGCGTGAAATTTCCCATGGAAAAACAAGTAAATTGCCTCCTTATGGAACAACTGCGTTTACTGTTTTATACCCTACATTCTTTTGTGCATTTTTACAATAGTGTATTTTTATGGTCAGGGGGAAAAGGGCAGCGAAGATAGCGCTCTATCGGGAGAATAATTACCCGTCCATGGCGGGTAAGAACAAAAAGAGGATTCCGGGATGTCCCGGAATCCTCTTGAACGAGATAATCTTATTTTGCCGCAGGTGCTGTTTTTTGCGTCAGGAGCTTTATAACCTGCTTGAAATTCGTGGAAGCATTATCGAGCAGGCTTGAGGCATAGTCCACATTGTGGATGCCTTTCGCAGCTTTGACGAACAACAGATTGTATGAGGCAGCCTGATACAACGTTAAAGCCTGCTGATAATCAGGATTATTTTTGGAAGCGGCGTTGATGAGCTTCTTCGCCTCGAGATGCCTGGTTTCCGAATCCGCAAGCATGGATTTCAGGTTTTCTTTCCACATCGTGTAAATGTCCTGATATCCCTTGCCATGACAGGTCGTGCATCCGACTGCTCCTCCAATATAGGTCTGTCCGAACAGCTTTGCGTTCACTCCGTGTTGTGTCGCAACCTTATGGCAGCCGATACATTTGACATTGGCCTTAAACATGGGACTTGCCGATCCCTTGACCCCGATGCCCCCGACACCCATATACATGTCTTCCTGCGCTGTATGCATGTTCTGGCTGTGGCAGAGCGTACAATTGCTTGCGTACTCCAGCGGTTTGATGGATGTTTCGAGGCCGTGTTTGATTTCAAGGTGGCACAGCGTGCAGGTGATTTTATGCTTGGTTACATGCCACTCATGTATGAATGTCGTGTCCGTATAATATGCAATCCTTGCCGGTATATTATGACAGGCATAACAGCGTTCTTTTGGTACCTCGCCTGTACCTTGAATCACGTCGAGGTGACAGTCAACGCACTTTATATTCGGATTGTGTTCCAAAAAGTCCAGGTGGTTGTACGATATGCCGTTAACATTGATGGTTTGCCGCGGTATCTGGTGGCACTGCAAACAATTGTTGACATCCTTGTTGTTGTTCTCATTATTGAGTTTTGAAAAATGGCAGAGGAAGCATGTTTCATACGTAACCTCTATATGCCGTCCAACGACCATCTGGGAATGGCAGCTTGTACACCGCAGTTTCAGGTCTTTTATATGCTCCATGTGCGGTATATGGTTAAAGTTCACGCCTTTTGGAGTGACGACACTGCCGACGAGCAGCCGCGTGGAATGGCATCCTATTCTCATGCAGCTCGCATCCGGTATGTCTGCGAACGGTCTGGGGTCATACGTTTTTGTAAAGTACCGTACAACCATGGAAAAGTTCTGTATCTTGTGCCATGCGGCAGACTCCAGATTGTTTGTCGGAGGGTAATGGCATTCTACACAGGGTACAAAGTTGTGTGCGGATATCTTCCATGCATTATAGTAAGGGACCATAATGTGGCAGCTTTTGCAGAAGGTCGGACTTTCACTATATTCCACAAAACTGAAAAAAACGATAAACGATACGAATAAAAGTCCCAGGATCGCAGTCAGGATCTTATGGGACCGCATAAAATGTTTCATGCCTTTTGATTTTATTTCTTCTTTTTTTTCTTCCATGTTTTTCCTCTCATCCGTAGAATAGCAGAAAAAAAGCAAAATTCATACCAGAACCCTCACCTTTTCATTGTCCTGCAGATCAGACGGAGAGCACGGCGTATTGCAGGATATGCCCCGTTAGAAATTTTGCGGAGACGATAGTATCCTTATCCGAGTTTTTCATAACAACAGAGTATCAGTATGAAACGCCTGGAATGTCCTAACGGGGTGAACTGGGTGTTTTGCCCCACCTGTGTGCGCGTTTATGCGCAACGTCTCTGCGCATTTCTATTTGACAATAGTTCATATCACTATTACAATTTTTAAAGTATGAAAAAAGTGTATATCGAAACGTACGGCTGTCAGATGAATGAACACGATTCAGAGAGGATGCTGGCAATTCTTTCCGACAACGGCTATGTGCAGACCGACAAACCAAAGGAAGCCGAGGTTGTTATCGTAAACACCTGCAGTGTACGGGCAAAGGCCGAGCAAAAGGCTTATTCCAGCATAGGGAGATATACCGGGCTTAAGAAGGGGAAGCCGGGGAGCGAAAAGGACAGGGTTGTTGTTTTCAGCGGCTGTGTAGCCCAGCAGGAAGGCAAAAAATTACTCGGCAGGTTCAAGGGTTTAAATATTGTTGTCGGACCTTCGCAGGTTCATAGGATCGATGAGCTTGTCAATAAGGCTAAAACAGACGGGACCGTTATTGCCGTAGCACCGGATAAGGATCAGGAGCGCTTCAGAAACCCTGTGAAGGGTGTTCATGGAGTAAAGGCCTTTGTCACGATCATGGAAGGGTGCGACAATTTCTGCTCTTACTGTACCGTGCCGTATCTTCGCGGCAGGGAGGTAAGCAGGCATGCGCGGAATATCATAGACGAAGTGTACGCACTGGTTGCCTCCGGAGTGAAAGAAGTCGTATTGCTCGGGCAGAATGTTAACTCGTACAGGGACAATTCGGAAGGCAGGCAGATAACGCTGTACGAACTCCTGTCCGCCCTCAACGATATAAAAGGTTTGGAGCGTATACGGTTTATAACATCGCATCCTAAGGATCTGACGGATGAACTTGTGCACGCATTTACGGATTTTCAGAAGGTATGTCCGCACCTGCATCTCCCGATCCAGTCGGGTTCCGACAGAATATTAAAGCTGATGGCACGGGGGTATACGGTAAAAGAATACAGGGATAGAATAGACAGGATCAGGGCTTTGATGCCCGATATCGCACTGACGTCGGATTTTATCGTTGGGTTCCCGTCGGAAACCGGGGAGGATCACCGGGACACTATTCAGTTTATACGGCGTGCAAACTATGATAACATATTTTCGTTCAAATACTCGGACAGGCGGCTCGCAAGGGCGAGTACCTATGACGGTAAGGTACCGGTACAGGTTATAGCCGGGCGGCTCAAGGAGTTACAGGATGCCCAGCTTGAAATAACAAGAAAAATATACGGCGCTCTTACCGGCACGCTCCAGCAGGTCCTTGTGGAAGGTGAAAGCAAAAAACAGGGCAGGCAGCAAGGCAGGACAGCTCACGGGAGGATTGTGAACTTCTCAGGTACTGTACCGGAAGGCACGGTCGCAAACGTCCTGATCGATGATTATTCGGACAATGCATTGTATGGTAAACATATTACGGAGGAGGAATGATATGCTTATCGAAATGAAGGTGGTCGGTATTATGATAGATCCGGTAAATTCAACTCCCATTGTCGTTTTGCGCGATAACGAAAACAAGTATACCCTGCCTATCTGGATAGGCGTATCGGAAGCAAGCGCCATTATGATGGAGCTTGAAGGAATAAAGGCCCCAAGACCCAATACTCACGACCTTATCAAAAGCATATTGACCGACCTCAGCATTTTTGCAACCAAGGTCGAGATTACGGAATTGAAAGACAACACGTATTATGCCCTGTTGTTTTTGAAGGTAATGGACAGAGAGATTACCATAGATTCGAGGCCCTCGGATGCCATAGCAATAGCCCTGAGGATGTCCGCCTCGATATTCGTGGACAAAGTTGTCCTGGATAAATCCATAGAGTCCATCATATCTGCAACCGGCATATCCGATACCAATGCCGAGGATAAAAAAAAGAAGTACGATGAATTGCTCAAGCAGTTTTCCAATACCGATTTTGGTAAATACAAGATGTGACCAGTATGAAGAATGGCACTATTCTGATAGTCGATAAAGATAGATTTTACCGGGAACTGTACCGCGACCTGCTTTCCGGAGTAGGTTACGAGGTGCACGTGCATGACAATTCCGTACTCGCCGATGTGGACGTCTCTCTCTTCGATCTGATTATCTATGAACCTAACCGGCATGAAGACGGATTGAATAGTATTTTTGAAAAGGCAAAAAAGCTTACCTATAAGCCGGAGGTGCTGGTCATAACGTCGATAAGCATGTCTTCCGTTAAAACCCTCATACCGGATGACGGAATACATTATACCTATATCAAAAAACCTTTCGATGACAGCAAGTTTCTCCATCTTGTGACGAATATAATAGCCCAGAGAAGGCTGTTTATGGAGAAGGAAAAACTTGCGAAGGAAGGGATGGAGTATCTGATATTGCTTGAGGTTTACAAAAGGTCGAGCGATATACTGTCCCAGCCCAGCCTTGACGATGTATTTAAAAAGCTTATCGACGCCATGGTCGTAGAACTAAAACTTTCAAAGGCATTGCTCTTGTCCCGTAAAGACGATGACAAATTTGAGCTCTTGCATTCTTTCGGCTATGAATCGGATGCCTACGATGCGCCCGCTTCGATAAGCTGGAAGACATTCCAGCACCGGGAATCCATCAAGGACGGCTATTGTATCGTAACGGATGCAGACAACCGCAAGGTGATGTACCTGGTTGTTCAGGGACAGGACGGTCATATTTACGCACTGCTGAGGCTTATAAAGAAAGAGAAGACTTTTACCGTTCAGGACATAAGGGTTGCGAGGACCCTCTCCACGTTCGGCGGCATAGCGGCCTCCAACGCAGTGAAGCTTTCTCAAAAGATTACCGATACCTTGAAGGCCGATAACCTTCCCGCGTACAGTTACCGGTATTTTATTGAGTACACGGAAAACGAAATAAAAAGGGCGAACAGGATACACGGCATGTTCTCGATCGCGGTCGTGTCCATAGAAAACTACCGGGATCTCGTGGAGACGTTCGGCAGGCCGTATGTGGATGAGATCTTTACGAAGATAACAACCCTGATCAACGAGGTTATACGGGATGCGGACACCCTCTCCGTATCCGAGCATTCGAGCATGTTGAACCTTTTTCTTCCGGATACGGACTATTTCGGTTCAATCATTACCATGCGGAGAATCAAGAATCAGTTAAAACAGACATTGTATGTGACCAACGGTTCGGTTACGAAGAATGTGGAGCTCATCATCGGTTCCGCGACATACCCGAACGACGGAACGACGGCACAAACGCTCCTGTCAAAATCTTACGACATGGCGAAGCGATCGAGCACCGGCAGAATTAAAGAAATCACATCCATGGAATCACTCGGGTTTATGGAGTTCTCCGACAACATTCTCAGGATATTCAAGGACGCGGATAAAAAAGGTGACGATATCACCAATGCCATATTCGTTATTACGAAAGAGCGCATTATGGATATTATAAACCTTCTTTCGAGCGATATACTGGCACGGCCGTTCATGCGCGGTCTTATATTTCTCGGCATACCCGCCATAACGAAAGATATCAAACTCATCAAGGAACAGTATAAGTTGTACAATTCGAATACCAAACTGTACCTGCTGGGCAGGAAGCAGCAGGGAGAATATATTGATATTTCCTATGCTCCCATCATGATTATCAACGAAGATATCGGCAACAGGTTTTTTATGTTCAACCTGAATGAGGAATACGCTTACGGCTTTATAACGAACGAATCGAGCAGCAAGCAATATTCCGTTTTCCATACGAGCGATCCGATTATCGTGGAAGAGCTCGTCGCCGTGCTGCAGGAGAAGTATTTCTTACAGAGGCAGATATAAGAATATGGTGAAATCAAAGGGTAAAATATTTATAGCGGACACGGATCAGAAATCGGTCGTCCTGATAAAAGATGCACTGAAAGCCCAGGGCTATAGCATTTATTCGGCCATTAACGGAGCAAAGGCCCTCGAAACGATCATCGAGCAGCTTCCGGACATCATCATACTCGGTATGCAGCTTCCGATCATAGATACGGAGAAACTCAGAGACATCATCAGCGTGAATCCAAAGACGGATAACCTCGCATTGATATTCATGGGTACGCCCGAGCAATTGAAGTCCGTAAGCGCCATGGGAGAAAAGGTCATAACGAAGCCGTTCAGGATCGACGCGCTTATCGGCACCATATCCGGCATCTATCAGAAGCGGCAAAAGACCATAGAGTTGTCGAAGGAAAACAAGGAAATAGAAGGGAACCTTTCCCAGATATCGCTGATCGATCTGCTCCAGATATTCAGCATGAACAAGAAAGACGGAACCATAACCATATACTCGGATAAGGGTAATGGTTTCATCTATCTTCAGGAAGGCAATATCATAAACGCAACGTTTGAAAAAGTCGAAGGCGTAAAGGCATTTTACCGGTTGCTTACCGTCAAGAAC
>JAKAHI010000041.1 GCA_021815065.1 bacterium
TGCTGCGCTCCTTATGGGAGAGTATCTCCATTATCTGCGACAATTCCTTTTCCCTGCCTATCAGAGGCGGGAGTTTATCCATTCGCGCAAGCCTGTTCAGGTTGGTCCCGAACTGTTTTAGATAGGGCGGCAGCTCGTATTTTTTCTTCAGCTCTTTTTCTTTCTCTTCGCGCTTCTTCGTCTGCCGGTCGATCTCGATGATCACGGTCCTCGGATCATAACCGAAGCCGCGGAGGAGCTGGACTGGATAGCAGTGTCCCTCTTCGAACATCGCCTGCAGCACATCGACGGGCATAACGACCTGCTTTCCTTCACGCCGTATGTTTTCCCACGCGATCTGGAGGACAGCTGTTGCATCGGGTAAAAACTTGACGCCGCGGGTAACGAAGTACTTCGAATTGTTGAGGTGTTCCTTTAAAAGCTCTTCGACCAGCTTTCTCTCGATACCGAGGGCGTTGGTAAAATCGTTATAAAATTCCTTCTCAACGGTTATAAAAGCGAGGAAGATGTGTTCGACTCCAACGTAAAACTGCTGGCGCTTCTTTGACTCGTCTATTGCGAGATTGAGCATGGACTGTGTCCGCTCTGAAAGCCTGTCTTTGTAGTTGGTCAAGTCAAACATTTACCGCCTCTTTAACCTCTTTTATACATCAATTTTTCAAGCCTATCAACTCTTTCCTCTACCGGAGGATGGGTGCTGAACAAGGATGTTATGCCTTTGCCGAGAAACGGCTCCATGATAAACATGTGGGCTGTAGACGGATTGGCGCTCATCGGCATTCTCTGATTACCGTACTCCAGCTTCTTCAAAGCGGATATCAGGCCGTTCGGATTTCCCGTCAGCCTTGCGCTTCCTTCATCTGCATAAAACTCTCTCGATCTCGATATTGCAAGCTGTACGATACTCGCCGCAATCGGAGCCAGGATGGCAAATAAAAGCATGACAAATATATTGTTGTTTTTGTTCCTGCTGTTAAACCCGCCGAACATACCGGCGAACATTGCCATCTGTGCCAGCATAACGATGGCACCCGCTATGGTTGCCGCTATGCTGCTGATAAGGATGTCCCTGTGTTTTACATGGGAGAGTTCATGACCGAGTACTCCCTCGATCTCCTCGTCGTTCATCATGTCCAGAAGTCCTTCGGTAACGGCAACTGCAGCATGCTCCGGATTCCTGCCTGTTGCAAATGCATTCGGCGTCTGGGTAGGTATGAGGTACACCCTCGGCATGGGAATGGCGTCCTGTGTCGTCAGTTTGCGTACGATGCCGAATAACCTCGGCGCATCGGATTCTGAAAGCTCCTTGGCTTTGTACATGGACAAAACAATCTTGTCCGAAAACCAGTAGCTGGCAAAGTTCATCACGACTGCAAAAGCAAACGCAATGAGCATGCCGTTCTCTCCGCCCAGCGCACCGCCGATAACCACCAGTAACCCTGTCAGTGCCCCAAGCAGTAAAACCGTTTTCAATTGATTCATATCTCTCTTCTCCTGTTCGTTTCGTTATCTTATGAAAATTTTAAAGCCGCTTGTATGATAAGTCAATAGCAGATCGATTTTTGATTTTGCTTGAAAATGTATTTGCAATGTTTTTTTTACTTACAAATATGACTTTTGAAATAAATAAGATAACAGATAAAGTGCGTCTCTTCAGGATAACACAAGTGTCTCTTTATTTGCCCCTCGTTGATTCAAAAAAACATTCTTATGGAGTAAGACACCTACGGGTAGGAAGCAAGGGCGATCTGCCAGTGCGCTCCGTCGAAATACGAGCAGTAAAGGGACATACTGTCTATAAGAAGATCGGGAGACTGAGTCCCGCTCATAATGCTCAATCTCGGGTTCGAGTATGACTTTACCCATGCCATGCCGTCTTCCGATGTTGCATAATTAATGGTCGGACTTCCTGTTGCGCTGATGCCGGTATAATACATTTTATACACGCTCCCGTCTTTCGTAACACTGGGGGCATACGCACCATACGTATCAGGACCGGATCCCGAAACATCAACGACCGGGGCTTCTGCGCCGTTGGAACTGAATTTCGTCCACGTTACACCGTCCGGAGACGTAGCATAACCGATGCGCCATGTCGTGCCGTCATAACCGGCGAACCACATCTTATATATGCCGCTGTCCTTCATGACAACCGGGAATGCTGCACCAATATAATCCCAGGTACCTGTTGTGCCTGTATTTAACGCCGGAGTACTGCTTACGGTCCAGGTAATACCATTGGCAGAGGTTGCATAGCCGATGCGCATGAACGTGCCGTCATACCCTGTAAACCATGCCTTGAAAACGCCGTTATCATACATCAGACTTGTGCCGGAAATGTCTGCGGAATAAAACGTTGTCGGGCTTACGCCCATGACCGGGTTGCCGTATTTCGTCCATGCCCTGCCGTCTGTTGACGTGGCAAGTCCTGCGTTCCACGTTGTTCCGTTGCTCCCCGAGTAGAGCATATAAAATTTTCCGCCCTCGTTGATCACGGACGGCCACGATACACCTGCGCTGTCCCAGCCCGAACCTGAAACTCCTAAAACCGGCTGGCTGATAACCCGCCACGGGATAGAGAGTACGTTAATACCTATGGAGGAGGTTGCCTGCGGTGCAGACGTATCCGAAAAAGCTATGCTTGCCGGACCTTCCCTGTTAAGCCATGCTGTAAACGTTTCGGTACCGTTAGAAAATTGAGATACCGAGGTCGGTGTAATATCTCCCCAGCTTGAACGTAACATCAGGGTACCGTTGTATGTCGGGAGTACCGTGCCATTGAGCAGCGCGGACACGGTAATGGAAAACGGCTGGTCTTCAACCGTTGAAAACGGCGCTGACCCGAAGAATGAGGTTGCAAGCAGGCTCAGGACCATCGGCAGTGCCTTAACCGTCTGTCCTGCAACAACCGTGATCTGCTGGGAGCCGGACTCGTATCCGGTCATGGCTGCGTTGATTGTATGCGTGCCCGCAGGAACGCCGGTCAGCGAATAATTGCCCGATGCGTCCGTGTATGCCATAAACGGAGTTCCGCTCACATACACCAGCACATTTTGGTATGACGACTGTCCGTTCAGCACAACACTTCCCGCAATACTCCCTGTTGAAGAGCTGTTCGATGAACTGCCGCAGCCCGCTGCGAACGTGAGAACAATCATGAAAATCAATGGCAGGAGTTTCTTTGTCTTCATTTTCCTAAAACCTCCTGTAAACTGCGTACTTTAATGCCCTGTTCCTGTAGTCCCGGTAGCTGACGTGCGCATTGTTGTTCGCATCGAGCTTCAAAGAAGAGTACAATCCGACAATGCCTTCGCCGTCGATAATATCAACGTTGAACCCCACACCGTTGTACCACGCGTATTTGAGGTCTCCGTTCACGCCGTCAAAGTAAGTTATATGCGGATATCCATAGCTGTCGATTGCAATCGAGGTGTCCGTACCCACTCCGTAGCTCGAATCCGCTATATGGATATCCCAAAGTTTCCGGCTGTTGTCGTACCATGCACACTTCAACTGCTCGTTCGTTGCATCGTAATAGCTTATGAACGGTGTACCGTCAGCCCTTATCGCAAGCGAGGCATACCTGCCCGCATCATCGCCGCTGCCGCCGTCAACCGTCGTTATCGACCATCCTGTGCCGGTAAAATGCGCGTATTTCAATGCACCGTTCGATGCATCGTAATATGCAATGGCGGGGTTGCCCGACGGATCAAGAGCAAGCGAGCTATAGAGACCTACCTGCCCGAGGAAATCTACGGTCGTAATATTAAAACCTGAACTTGTGCCGGTAGCCAGTTTTAAGTCGCCGTTGGTAAAATCGTAATAGCTGATAACGGGCTCGTTGTTCTTATTTATGGCAAGGGAAGCAAATCCTCCGACCTTTGCGTAGACACCGTCGATGACGGTTAAGGAAAAACCGGCATTCGTTCCCGTTGCGAGCTTCAAACGGCCGTGCGTGTTGTCGTAATACGCGATGACCGGTTCGCCGTTGTTATTCAAGGCAAGGGAAGAGAACATGCCCACATTGTTTCCGCTGCCGCCGTCGACCGTCGTTATGTTCCATGCACCGGCTGCAGCCGACCACTGTGCAAGACGCAGGCTGCCGTGGGTAACATCGTAATATGAAATATACGGATTGCCCGAGCTGTCGAGTGCGAGCGAGGTGTATTCGCCGACATCCGCACTGTTGTCCACAATAACCGAAGGGAACAAATTTTGTGTTTGCTGTAATCCGGATATATCTTTACCACAGCCTGATGCTATACCGAGTATCATGAAGAACAAAATCGCCTTTCTCATCATTGCCCCTTTATTATTTTGAATTCTACCCTTCTGTTCCTCGCCCTTCCTGCCGCGGTGCTGTTTGATGCAATGGGTGATTCTTCGCCATAACCGGCCGCTGTAAGCCGGTCAGCAGCTATGCCGTGCCGGGCAAGATAGTCCATAACGGACTGTGCCCTTTTTTTCGAGAGGTTCTTATTGTACACCGGCGAGCCTATATTGTCCGTATATCCTTCTACACGCACGTGAATATCCGGGTTATATTTCAACAGCGTTACGACGTCATCGAGTATCGCATAAGAACCGTGAAGAATAACGGCACTGCCCAGCCTAAAATGGATTGCGTGGGTTATCTCTATCTTCATGCCGAGCTTGTTGATGTAAGCATTTTTAAGCCTTGTCTTATAAACCGAAGCCGGTTTCGGCGTTGCCGGCGGGGGCGCCTGTACCGGGACTGCAGGGGGTGTTTGCTTCTTGACCGGCGCCTGATGCACGGGAGCAGGTGCAGGTGCTTCAGTGGTTGCAGCAGCCTTTTCCATGGGACAGGCTTTTTCGACAGGTGCCTTGCACGGTATAATCTTATAACCGATTTCAACGTACAGGTCCCATGGCGCGTACGGGTATGAGGTTGTCGCTGTTACATCGGAAAGCTTCTGCGGCATACCGATGTCACCGGCGGCAAGAAGGTACAGCCTGTTTGGCAGTACAACCTTGATACCGGGAGTTATATAAAACGGATTTTGTAAAAATGACGAACTGCCGAGAGAAGCAAGACTCGCTTTGTAGTACTTGTACCCGGATGCCTGCTCTGTAGAGAGCTCGATGAACGGGTGCAGAAGGTCGTTTAAAAAAACACCTTCGAGTCCCAGGTCGCCTATGAACCTGTTGTCCCCCCGTATGCCGAGGCCGTACAGTCCGGTTACATTATAACTATACGGATTACCGAGCAGGTTTGATGAATTATCGCCGTAGTAACCAAGATTCACATGAACCAGCAATGGAGTAAACCGGGAAACGCCGGTCAGATTGAAGGTGAACAGCAGCAGACCAAGGTAGCTCGTTGCAGATGTATTGAAACCAAGCCCGTCCGCAGAGGAGAGAAACCTCGGCTGGACAAGCGCACCGGCACTGAACCATTTGTTCAGATCATAGCCATACTTGACGGTAAGCCATACATCCCCGTTGTCATGATACGTGGTCTTGTTCAAAACAAAGGTGCTCTGATAAAGGCTTATGCCGAGGTCAAGCCCCCGCACAAGGGAGAAATATCCGAAATCGAGATGTGAACTCAATGACTGAAAGGTATTGTCACCTCCCAGGAGATTTGAGGTGTTCACATAGGTCACCCCTCCTGATTCATAAAATCCCGGCTGTGAGACAGCAGCAGATGTCGCATGCTCAAGACCCGGCTGACCGATCACATTTGCGTAGGTGTTCACCGCAGCTCCAAGCATCAAAACAAAAAAAGACACACTCGAAAAAACATGAGTTCTTATCCGTTTCATTGTTTTCCTATCCCTATTGTTTAGGAATTATTTTATTTTTGTTACTCTTGATTGTTTCTTTTAACTGTCTGACGCGTGCAGCGATGAAGGTGACGGACAACAAGACAAATGATACAAGCAGGAATACGAGCGCATCATTGCCGTTGTCGAACGGCACGGTACCGCATCCGCCCGATACGTTCGTCGTAACGGTATAGGTTATCGCCTCGGTAGACGAGGTATTCCCCGCCGCATCCACCGCCTTTACATACAACGTATGACGGCCTGCAGGGCTGTTCCCGACATCGATGGTGTTTTCACCGGTACCAAGCGTCGTAAACGAAGCAGGATTGTCCACCGCATACATAAGCCTCGTTTGCGTAACTGCGCTGCTCGCGTTGAAGGTATAATAGGGGTAATCCGCTTTTGACAGGGTCAATTGCGGGGGTACGGTATCCACGGTAAACAGGACGGAATCTCCGGTAACGGTAGCACCGGTTTGTGCGTCCATAACCCGGAGCTGAAGCGCGTGTTCGCCATCCATAAGGTTATCGAGCTTTATGGTCGTATCCGTTGTCCATAAGGACCAGCCCTGCCACACAGGGCCGAACACGGATTGATCGGAAATCCTCCAGGATACCTCTGCATGCGGAGGCAAAGCAGAACTGAGGGTAAACAGCACACCGGAACGCGCATTGATCAAAGGCTGCAGGGTGTTTCCTCCGAGCGACATCGTCTTCAGAGAGCCTGTCAACTGGTTATTGTAGGCAAGCATACCCACCTGCGGCACCGAGAGCGTGGACAGGTTCAGTAAATTCATAAATCCGGTTATATCGAGATATACATTGATGTATCCGCCCGATGGTACGATATCCTTTACCAGTACGGTCACACCGCTGAAGGAAAACGCAGAACTCATCGCGGGCAGGGCTGTTCCGATAAAGCTTGTTGCGAGTCCCAGTCCCATTTGAATCAAGCTGTTCACATTGGATGGATTGGTCAGCTCGGATGCGAGCACCACATCGCTTATCTTCATGCTGCCCGGAGTGCTGTCTATGGCTATAACAAGCATAGGGTTGCCGTTTGCATCCAGCTTGTTCTGATCGAGATAGACCTCTCCCTTAATTGAAACATCGGCACTCAAAACAAAGGCGTCGGCATACTGGGTATTGTAACCGGCACTCGCATCAGGGTAGGTCTGCGCCTCGTCAACGCCCAATTGTCCCTCGATGATGATGCCGTTCAGCGTAATCGTATCCCATATATTCTGCGGCGAGCCCAGGGTAATCGTAGGCGCCTGTGTGGGTATGATCTTCAGGATCAGGGCTCCGGTACTCGGCAGTTCGGGAATCAGTCCTTTGAGCAGTCCGACAGGCAGCGGCGGAGTGGAGAAACACATCATGCCGCTCTGATAAACAGCATATAATGCCTGGTTTATGATATCCTGAGAAACACCGAACCCGAGCATAACATCGGACCTTGAGGTATCGATGGTAGGCGCTGCTATAGTTGGTGTAGGCGGTGCGGCGATCGGCAGCGGCAGGCATGGTGCCGGCGCCCCTGCAGGGCCCACCCCTCCGTCAAGGCTTATGTCCATTGCATTATCGGTGATGTTCAATGCCTGGTAGAACAATGACGGCCTGATCTGATATGCAACAGGCGGATAGGTGCCGTGGATGTACAGATTGATATTGATGCTGCTCAGCATCTGGTTTATCTGCGGGATCAACATGGAGTTGATGGCCGAATTCATGGCAGATGTTATGGTACTGTTGAGCAACGACCAGATGGCATCCCATGCCCATTGCGGTATCGTGATCCCGCAAACCGTCGGTGGTGACGGCTCTGGTATTGTTTGTAAATTTATGGTTGGCGTCCCCGCCAATTGCAGTTTGAGATAATGGCCGTCTAACACCGGTTCTACATTCACACTGACGGACGCATCTGCATTTAAATTAGAGACATTGAACCCGCAGCTCGCACAGATCCAGACGGCCACCGCATGGACGGTTCCGGATATCTGATTGATGTACGCATGTATATCATTGACGATCAATGATATGCTTTGTGTTGCCCCGTTCCATGCAAGCTTGAGGTTCGGTTGACTATTGTATTGCCCCGGAATGGTTATCTGAATGGTGGCAGAATTGATGCCATAGCTAAAGCCGGAAAACCCTCCGGGACAGCCTGGGTCCGGTATACCTGAAAAGGGAAACGTGGTAGTCAAGCCCGTGAAGTTCTGGGATACATAGTTCAGCAGGGTTTGATAAACGACTATGTTTGCGGCATTGGGTTCCCAGAGCGGAGGTGCAGGTGTAGCGGCAAACCCCTCTGTGGAAAACAATAAACCTGTTATTAAAAAAACCCCTGTCGCGAAACAAAATAATTTATTCATTATAACAGATAATGATTATTTTTAAACACATCGGAACATAAAAGTCAAGAGCTCAATTATAACTGTTGAAGAATGCTGCGGTATATGCTCTTTAGCAGGAAGAGGGTAATACGAATGACCGGAACAGGTATGAAAAAGAACAGAATACTGATTACGTGTGCAAAAGGCATAACGCCTTTTTTGAAGGAGGAGCTCACCCAGCTCGGATTTCCCATAATCTCCGAAACCATCGCAGGCATAGCGACCGAAGGGACCATGGACGACACCCTCAGGCTCAACCTCATGCTCCGCACCGGACACCGGGTGCTTTTCCTGATCAAGCAGTTCCTTGCTCTCGATGCGGACGATCTGTACCGCTCGCTGTCGGAGATAGCAT
>JAKAHI010000042.1 GCA_021815065.1 bacterium
ATCTCTGTGCTTGGCCTTACCGCGACATCAAACTTCTCGCTACTTACATCAATTCCTACATAAATCCCTTGATTTCTCATACTTTAAATTCTCCTTTCTTATATTTTCTCTTTTCACCCTGCCTTGCAAAATACGGGCTCTTTGTCCCAAGCAACTGTTCGGGTTCTTAAGAGATACGAGCGTAACGACCCATGCTCCCTTACGGGCTTGCTGTCCCACGGGTAAAACGGTCTGTCACGCTCTACCATTTTCTCCTTATAGCTTATATTTACCATAGTGGAGTTATACAAGGGTACTATGAGAAAAGGTATTCGATATTTTACGATATTTATATCCATATCATCAACTGTTGTTTCTCTTACAACAGCAAATTACAAAAACTTTTCACAGAATAAAGCAATGGATATGTGGATTATAATAACTCTTGCTTTCGCTATATTTGGTATGCTTTTAACACAAGCGATCTCAGTGTCTCAAGAAAAAGATATTTATAAAGAAAAACTATTTGATATTTTTAATTTTTTAATGTCTATATCTGATCCATTGAGAAAAAGTGTTTGTGAACAAATAGATCAACATCTTACATATTTAAGTAATACTAAAGTATTATTACGAAAATATTTAAAAAAAATGAAACAAATAAATTTATCACTGCTGTCCCAATGTTAAGCAAATAAATTCAACCGGTTAAGCATACCGTCATCCTGTTCTTCATAGTCTACACCCATAAGTGCCTGTGAGATTGGAGTTTTCTCAAAAAGTGTTACGCTCAAAATCTGTAGAATGGTATAAAGGCTGTGTTCCAGGTTTAATCGTTTCTTTATAATAGACACGAGGACATAAACCGAGATTGCAATCCATATCTGAGTTTTGACTGCATTGTCCGTAGTACCATAGAAGGCTTTGATCCTCAGATGTTGTTTTATCCATTTGAAAAACAGTTCTATCTGCCAGCGGCATTTATAAAGCTGGGTGATTGTCAATGCAGGTAGAGTGAAATTGTTGCTCAAAAAAATGATGCGTCTGTTGTTTTCTGTATCGAAGAAACGAATCCGACGCAGATACTCCGGATAATCTTTTCTTGCATAAAAACCTTTGAGCCTGATAACTTGGTCGGATTGTACCCCTGTGGTTTTGTCAATATGCTGAGAATAAAGGCGCTGAAAACTAAAATTGCTTTTGGCACGTGTTACAAAGAATGCAGAGGATTGCTGCATCCGGTAAAGGCGGGTAAAATCCAAATAGCCACGATCCATGATGTAGATCGCACCAGCTTCCATAATAAGCTCATCAAGCATGGTTACCTCATGGACTTTACCGTGTGTTATCTTGATTACAGTAGGAATATTGCCGCGTAAATCCAAAAGCGTGTGCATTTTTACAGCACCTTTGCCTTTGCGGAATTTCGCCCAGGGAAACAAGGAAAGGTACAGGTCGATAATAGTGGCGTCAAGGGCATACGCTGTTTGATTGAGTTCCAACCCGAAATCATCATTGGTGTACAGACTTCTTGCAGTGTGGATGAGCACCTGGGCAAAGTCAGCATAGATACGCCAATCACGGGTTTCATTCGCATGTGCCAGTGTATTGCGTGATACTTTGCCTCGTATGCCCATATGATAAAGCTTGTGTCCTGTTCCTCTCAGGCATGCCTCAATATCCCTCAGACTTTCCCGATAGGTCAGTTGAGCAAATGCCATGCAGCAATATTGATCCCAGCATGAAAAACTCTTTACTTTATAATTGCCCTGATAGCGTTCAACGCATTTACGAAACTCATAAGCTGGCACGTAATCCATAAGCTGAGAAAAAATCGTTGTTCCTATATTCATGAGCCATCTCCTTTTGCACTGCTGCAAAAGTATGGCTTAAAAGCTTTTTCAAATTCAAATCGATAAAATATATTTTGACTAATTTACCTTTTGGCTTCAACAGGTTACTATGTTTTAATAAGTAGACGTTGGGACAGTAGTGATACCTTATAACACTTTAGGTGCGGGGGCTATGGATAAATTGGGCTATAAATATTTGGCATAATATCCAACATCAAATAAAAGTTTTACCAAAAGAATTAAAAATATAAATATGGCTACTTTTCCTCACATACGCACAGTCATTGACTTCATGCGGTACTTCAATACCGATGATAAGTGTCTTGCATACATCGTTGATCTTAAATTCGGTGAGGATGGCTGGGAATGCCGATGATGCATATAAAGGTCTGAGTCGGTGTGTGACTTTGCAGGGGCACCTCTCCTCTGAGGAGAGGGCCGGGTGAGGTCTTCTGACGTGACATGCTTCAGCGTTTGTCAACGATGCAGCCCTGCCTCCAGTTTCTTCCTTACCTCGGGGTTGCATCCGGCAGACCGCCGTCTACCGGGATGGTTGCGCCGGTTGTTGGCGTCTGACGAGTTGCAAAGTATAATACCGCCCTGCCAACGTGGGCTGCCGTTATTTTTGCCTTGAGCAGATTGCGGCTTTGATAATATTCCTCAAGACCCTTCTCATCTAAGCCTCTTGCGCGCATACGATCAGGCCCGACTTCGGCCCATAGTCCGGATTTGCGCTTGTCATGGGCAAACACCGCATCCGGAGCCACCATATTGACGCGCACACCGCTCTCTGCAAGTTCCAGGCTGGCGATACGAGCCAGTTGGTGTGCCGCTGCCTTCGTAGCGCTATATGCCCCGAATTTTGCTCCGGGGGCAAAAACATTCTTGGTCGATATCAAAATAATGTCCCCTCCTGTTTTCTGAACCTTAAAATGCCGCGCGGCCCGGGAAAGTATATGAAGTGTTCCTTCAACGTTTACCCGTTCCATTCTCTGAAAGGTTTTCGGATCCATATCTGCAAGTGATGACACATGCGCTATGCCGGCATTAGCCACCACCAGATCAATGCCGCCCCAGGTTTGAATGGTCTGATCAAAACCTTTAGCCACAGACTCCGCATCTGTCACATCAAGGGGAACAGCAATGACTCGCTCCCCATACGTTGATTTCAACTCATTCACCAATGAGTCCAGATTATCACCCGGCAGATCGGTAACAGCCACATGACATCCATTTTCAAGCAGTGCCTGACAAATCCCGGACCCGATTGCCCCTGCGGCACCGGTAATCAGCGCTACCGAGCGTTGTAAAGGAAGTTTATCTTCCCGGTCAAGTTTGGCATGTTGCAGGCTGAAGTATTCCATATCGAAGAGATGTTCTTCACTCAATCCTTCATACCTTCCGCTTGCCGCGATCTTCGTTTTAACAGCCAGAGTCTGGGCAGTGATATCTCTGGCTATTCCGGCATCCACAACATCCTTACCTGCGCATATTGCTCCCAGTCCCGGCATGAGAATCACCCGCGGCCTGGAATCAAAACGTCTGAGTCCGGGTTTCATTTTTTTGGAATGCCGTTCGAAATACGCATCATATTGCTTCGCATATTCAGTTATTGCAGCAGAGATTTGTTCCCTCAGCTTGTCGTCATCTTCGTATTGCGGGGCGTCAAGCCACAGCGGAAGGGCCTTGGTTCTGATGAGGTGGTCAGAGGTCAGGGGAGGTGTCAATGCAATTTCTTTCCCCCGGTCTGAATCAACAAGGTTGAGTACTTCTTTTGTTATCAGCGATTGCAGGATAAAACGCTGATATGGCCAATCAGCATTTTCGGTGGGTAGAGCCAGCAATCCCCTGAGAATTGACGCCACCTTCAGATATCTTCCTTCTGCTGTTGCGCGAGATGTGGTAATCCTCGTTTTCAAGGGGTTCGTTCCTTTCCTGGCCGAATACTCCTCTGCCCTGGTCACCAGTTCAATAGTACGTTGATAAGATTCACGCGCCGTCCCGCCCCAAGTGAGCAATCCATGTTTCATCAAGACCATGCCCTTACTCTTGGGGAAGGCTTCAAAGGCCGTCGCTGCGGCTTTGGCCAGCGCAAATCCAGGTTTCACATATTCCAGGATAATTACATCCCCGCCCAGTGCATCCCGGACGATCCTTTCTCCATCAGGCTGATTCGTCAGGGCAAGTATGGCATCCGCATGAGTGTGATCAATGTATTTTTGGGGAATAAAGGCGTGCATCAGTGCTTCGATTGATGGTGTTGCCGCTTGAGCGTCAAAGAGATGTGTCCGTAGTTCATTAACCATGGTCTCGTCAGCAAGCTCCGGCAGGGTTCGTAACTGTTGCAGGTATTCAAGGTTCAGCCCGGAATGTCCTCCGGGTTCAATAGTTGCAAGCCTATGTCCCGAAGCCTTGACGAAGATGGCGGGTGTGGGTTTACCGAGGATATTGGTGAATATTCCCTTGACCGATGTGTTTCCCCCTCCGTGAAGCACAAGTTCTTTTTCCGCTCCGATCAACTGGGACGTGTAGGTCCTGAGAGCCAGATCCTCTCCCCATTGTCCCTTGTATTTGGCAATGAATTCAGATACCCTGGTTTCCGACCATTTGTTTTCCATCGAACTTCCTAATTTGCCGGCAACTTTAACGCATTCAGCATGAAGCGTGCATTTTCCAACAAAGTCTTTCCGTCGAATAGAGCGCTTCCACTCACCACGAGGTCAGCGCCCATTTGGGCGATCGCAGCGATATTGTCACGTTTTACACCACCGTCAATACAGAGCAAGGTCTCTTTATGTGCAGCCGACACCATTTCCTTCAGTTGAGCGAATCTGCTCCCGGTGGAATCCATGAAGGTCTGCCCTCTCACGGCCGGATCTACAGCCAGGACGACAATCATCTCAACATCATCGAGCAAGGGTTCAATGACCTTAACCGGTGTACCGGGATTGAGTGCGACGCCCCGGATGAGCCCTCTGTCCGGGTCGTTCTTATTTTCCATCGTTCCGAGTTCCCGGAGAAGGGGACGGATGTCTTTGCAAGATTCCACATGGACAGTGATGATATCGGCGCCGGCATCAACATAATCCTTCACTTTTACCTGTGGATCCTGAATCATCAGGTGAACATCCTTGAGTAAAGACGTTTTCACGGCCCTTATGAACACAGGTCCCGTTGTCATCATGGGAACGAAACGCCCGTCCATAACATCAAAATGGACCGCTTTTATACCTGTCCCTTCAAGCAAAGCCAGCTCGGAGCTCAGATGCATCAGGTCAGCCGATAGAATCCCGGCACTGATGGTCGGTGAAGATGCACGCAGAAGAGAGAAGGCTTTATTGGCTGACACAGTCTGTTTGTCCTATCTTCTTCTGAGAGTTTGATAGAGATCGTACGCTTCTTTGGGCTTCATGTTCTCATGAACGACTTTTCCCACTGCCTGGATCATTGCCGCCGGGGCCTCGCTTTGGAATATATTCCTTCCCATGTCAACCCCTGCTGCACCCTGCTGAATCGCATTGTAAGCCATCTTCAGGGCATCGAGTTCCGGAAGCTTCTTTCCACCGGCGATAACGATGGGGACCGGACAGGATGCCGTTACAGTCTCGAATCCCTCGTCAACATAGTAGGTCTTAACGTACGACGCTCCCAGTTCAGCACAGATTCTGGTTGCTAAACGCATATATTTAGCGTCCCGCGCCATCTCCTTGCCTACTGCCGTAACGCCGAGGACAGGAATACCATACCGGTTACCCATGTCCACCAGACGGGTCATATTGTGTATGGACCTGGTTTCGTATTCGCCTCCGACAAATACCTGAACTGCAAGGGCAGCGACGTTCAAACGGATGGCATCTTCGATATCGACGGCAATCTCCTCATTTGAGAGTTCTTTGAGTATGCTTGGCCCACCGCTTGCTCTCAGGACAATTCCTTTCGTGAAAGTTGGGGGTATGGTTGAACGCACTATGCCACGGGTACACATGAGGGTGTCGGCGTAAGGGAGCAATGGTACAATGGTCACATCCACCCGCTCCAGTCCCGCCGTCGGCCCCAGAAAATAGCCGTGGTCGATTGCCAGCATCACTGCACGACCGGTCTCCGGACGAAATATATTCGACAGCCGGTTTTTCATCCCCCAGTCTAATGAGTTTGAACCTTTTAACCTGAACGGCTCGTTGTTCACGGGAATATCCAGGTGATAATTGTGCGTTTCTTGAATACTATCTTTGTCGGCCATCATTGGGCTCCTTTTTCTTAGTTTTATTACTCTGCTTTTTACCGTCGCAAAAACCAGGTAAAATGTGTACAAATTATCATTTATATTTTCAAAAGTGAGATTGTCAAGATAATAAATAATTATTTGATAGCCGGATAAAAATGGGTGAGGTTTTATTCTTTACACTCCCCCTTAAGATAAGGGGGATGAAGGGAGTTATGATTCATATTCTATCTTCCTCTCTCCTCTTAGGAAAGGGCGAGATGATGTATTCTGCCGTGGAATGCTTCAGCTTTTGTCAAAGGTGTACAGGCTGTTGAACGGGTGCTCGCCGCAATCCCCGCTATTTATAGCGGCGGGGTACCCAAGCGGGGCTTGGGTCGGGCGAGCTATACGATTAATATATTCCATACCGACGAAGAATCCACGCTGTTCACAGCGTGGTTCTTCAAAAAGCCCCTGCATGTCATTGCGGGGAGCGGCACCTTAGTGTCCCCTCTATAAAGAGCAACTGTGTTCACCTTTTCAGCATTTTTTCGCTTTAAAGACATCGTTCTTACAAAATTGGCTTCTTTAAATGCCCCACAAATGATCTTTGCAACATTGTTCATATCTAACCATCAACCTATATAGCCTATTATACCAACCCTTCCTCATGTCCTGCAGCACTATCACGCCATTGGGTACCGGCTTTTACCATAGCATTCAGTATGGTTAAAAGCTTTCTCATACTTGCGACAAGTGCTATCATAGGCGCTTTCCCGTTATCTCTTAATCTCTGATAAAATATTTTTATCTTTGGATTGTATCGAATCGCTGAGAGAGTCGAAAGATATAAAACACTTCTTACTTTTGCTCTGCCGCCCCATGTAGTCCGTTTCCCTCGCATTTTCCCGCTATCCCTGTTTAATGGTGCTACCCCTACAAGTGCCGCTATTTGCTTACGATTGAGCGTCCCCAGCTCCGGCAACTGAGCAAGTAATGTTGTGGAACACACATTCCCTACCCCAGGCACACTCCGGAGCAATTCATCCTTCACCCTCCATAGGGGACTGGCCTGGATGAGGTTATAAAGCTCTTTGTCTGTCTTGGATAAACGATTCTCAAGCCAAGTTATATGCTGAGAAATATCTCTCCGTATTTGGCCTGGTGCACTTACAAGCCTGTTTTTCTCCATAACTATCATCTCAACGATTTGTCGCCTGCGTGATATTAAAGCATCAAGCTTGAGCGTTTGCTCATCCCTCAATGGCCTCGGTTCCGGATGCACGGCTTCGCCAAAATGGGCAAGAATTCCGGCATCTATTATATCTGTCTTTGCCAGTCGACCCGTTGCCTTGGCAAAATCCCGTACCTGTCGGGGATTTACCACGGCTACAGGTAATCCCTCCTTGCCCAACTCTCCGACAAGCGGCACTTCAATGCCTCCGGTGGCTTCTATTACTATAAGTGCCGGATTTAATACTTTGAGCTTGCTAACTACTGTTCCTATACCGGCATTATCGTTCGATGCTTGCCATATTTCAGATGTTGGCCTCACTGCAATATCAAACCTCGTGCTACTGACATCAATTCCTACAAAAACGCCTGATTCACTCATACTCCATCTTCTCCTTTTTATTTTTTCTCTATTTACCCTTCCTTGCAAAAATGCGGGCTCTTTGTCCCAAGCAACTGTTCGGGCTTGTATAGAGATAAGCATGACGATCCGTGCTCTTATACGGGCTTGTTGCCCAAGGGGCAATCGATCTGTCATGCTCAACCATCTTTTCTCTTTGATAGATGTAATACCATATTATGAACATACAAGGGGCAAGGGGTGTGTCACAATCTTCATTTGTCATTGAGAGGAGCCCCGCCAAAGGCGGGACTACGAAGCAATCCATTGCAAATTTAATCGTCTCATTGCGTGTCATTGCGTCTCATTTTTATCCATTTGCGTCTCATGAGACGCAGAACCATCTGGAATATAAGGACAATCATCGTCTCACTGTTTGACGAATAATAAACATATAAAACATTGCTGTCAAGGTTATTTTTCGTTAATGTATTGCGTGCCTTTATTCAAGCGGCTTTGCGGATAGCAGGGTCATAAATTTGCGTCTCATTTTGCGTCTCATCGTCTCATTTGCATGTCATTTGCGTCTCATTGCGTCTCATGAGACGCATAACTGTGCGGAATATATAAGGATTATTTTTCAGGTAAAATCCAAGGTTTTGGGGGCTTTAAGCACAAATACAAAGGAATTTATCAAACAAAGTCTTGCCATTCCGCAGATTTTCGTCCCCCTCCATTGACGGGAGGGACCGGGGAACCCTTGCGGGGCATGGGTCGGAGGGTGAATCTCTACGTCATTCCCCTATGTTAAAAGTCAAGGCTCGTGTGGTCGTGTATCAAACCTCCTTTATTTTATAATACCTTTCCATTGTTATTATATTTTATGCTTGATTGTATCCATGTAACCAGTCTC
>JAKAHI010000043.1 GCA_021815065.1 bacterium
CCTGTCCTCCATGGAATATCCTGTAATCCTCTGCAACGATGGTGAGATATACTTGTTCATCCCCTTTTCGTCCAGGATAACTATGACATCCGTACTGTTCTGCACAATAGCGCGAAACCGCTCCTCACTCCTGTGCAGCTCTTCTTCTATCCTCCTGCTGCTTGTGATATCTCTGGTGTCAAGGACGATACCCTGAACCGTGGGGTTGTTCAGCATATTCATGCCCAATACTTCAACCCAAATATATTCTCCATTCTTTGCCAAATATCGTGCCTGCAGAGAGTGAACGTGGAAAGGATCTTCGATTAATTTACGGAAGATTCGCATTGCCATGGCCTTGTCATCGGGATGCACAAGATCAAATACATTTTTCCCGAGCATATCTTCGGAATCGTAACCGCCGACATTACTAAACGATGAAGATGCATATTTCCTGGTGCCCTTGCTGTCGATAACCACAATAGAATCGAAGCTGTTCTGAACGATCGTTCTGAAGAACTCCTCGCTCCTGCTTAACGCCTGTTCCGCCTTTATTCTGTCTTCGATTTCGTGTTCAAGCTGCTCTGAACGCGTTTTGAGCTCATCTTCCATTGCTTTGCGGTCCGTTACGTCCCTTGAAGTAACGACGATACCCGCTACCGCCGGGATATCCAGCATACTTTTTGCCCTTATATCGACATAATGCCATAAACCGTCTTTATAGCGGAAGGGGATCCGCATCTGACGTACGGTACCGGGGTTCCTGGTGAGATCATTAAACATCTTCATAACGGCACCGGTAGAATCGGGATGGACAAATTCTATGAAGGTTTTACCGATTATATCTTCGGGCGTATAAAAATCATTAACATTAAAACCGGCGTTCTGATAGAGTATGACCTTGTTTTTATCCAGCACCGTAATCTTACCCTGCAAATTTTCGACAATAGCACGGAAAAAAGCGCCTTCTTTATCTTTTGTATCTATGGCATGAGAAGCCGCATGCTTCATCTTAGCCTTTGTAGCAGCAACCTTTGTGTTGGACATATTTTTGTTTTTTCTCATAGTTCCTTACTCTCTGTATTCATGGATATATCAAGCGAGACAATGCATTTGATTACCACTGCTTCAACTTCACGTCAACATACATGATCGCGATTACGAATATTTTCATAATAGACAGAAGGTAAGGCAACCATTATACTTGACAATCCTTTTTACATGATTATTTATTACTGAAAATAGCAGCCGAGACCCATTCAAAGCATGGGTGCGGGGGAACCAATTTGGGGCGCATTCCTCTTTTTCGAGGATAGGACACTTTCAAGTCCGAGCCCGTCAGCTAACCTCGTAGGCATTTGGAAGGGCAACAAGCAGTACATACTAAGACCGCTGGTTCCCAGCGGTCTTTTTTATTTGCTGCGGCTCGCCCCTCAAAAAAGGAGGAAGAGATGTTTAAATATTTGGTTGCAGGGGGTGAGCGATGCATGTCAATGTAACGGTTGATGTCGTGCAGATCGTTGTATTCCTTGTCATCCTTACCTTGCTCGCAGGTCCGCTGGGCAGGTATATGGCAAGGGTTTACCAGGGCGAGCGTACCTTCCTGACACCCGTAATCGGCGCCGTGGAAAGGCTCTTTTACAGGGTCTGCGGTATAGAGACTGAAGCAGAGATGGACTGGAAACAGTATGCAGCATCACTGCTTATCTTCAGCGCTATCGGATTTGCCGTAACGTTTTTGATTCTTATGCTGCAAGGGTATTTGCCCTTCAATCCCGGAAGGTTCCCGGGGTTTTCCTGGGCCCTCGCACTCAACACAGCCATCAGCTTTCTGACCAATACCAACTGGCAGGCATACAGCGGGGAATCTGCCGCGAGCTATTTTACGCAGGTGTTCGCCCTGATGGTACATCAGTTTTACTCGGCAGCGGCTGGAATGTCCATAGCCATTGCCCTGATACGCGGGATCATACGAAGGAAATCCGGTACCATAGGCAACTTCTGGGTTGATATGACACGCGGCGTATTGTATATACTCCTGCCTTTGTCCTTTCTCTTTGCGCTTGTACTCGTCTCTCAGGGAGTCATCCAGAATTTTAGTCCATACAAACAGGTAAGATTACTTGAACCGTATTCTTATGAAAACCCAAAGCTTGATGCAAATGGCAATCAGATAACGGGTGTACAAGGAAAACCCGCTATGGAAACAGTGACCGTAACACATCAGGCCCTGCCCATGGGACCCGTTGCAGCACAGGAGGCAATCAAGGAACTTGGGACAAACGGCGGCGGCTTTTTCAATGCAAACTCAGCCCACCCATTAGAAAACCCAACACCGCTTTCCAATGTGCTCGAGATCCTTGCATTGCTGATTATCTCAGCTTCCCTGCCCATTACCTTTGGGAGCATGGCAGGCAAAAAAAGGCAGGGCTGGGCTATTTACGCCGCTATGATGGCTGTCTTTATTATTGCAACCGGTATGATGTACTGGGCCGAGTACACCGGGAATCCTCTTGTCCAGAGGCTTGGGGTACAGGGCGCATACATGGAGGGCAAAGATGTCAGGTTTGGACTTGGCGGCTCTGTCCTGTTTTCCGTGGCAACAACATCCACGGCATGCGGTGCTGTCAACAATATGCATGATTCTCTTACCCCTCTTGGCGGCATGGTACCTTTGACTCTTATACTGCTCGGCGAAGAGGTGTTCGGCGGCGTGGGGTCCGGACTTTATACCATGCTTGCCTTTGTCATTATCTCGGTGTTCATATCGGGCCTTATGATAGGCAGGATACCGGAGTATCTCGGGAAGAAGATCGAAGCAACGGAGATGTGGATGTCCGTCATTATCGTGCTAACCTCCGGCATTCTCGTTCTGATATTCACGTCCATAGCACTCATAACAAGGGCAGGGGTAAGCGCCATGGGAAACCCCGGGCCTCACGGACTCACCGAGGTGCTGTATGCATTTGCGTCCACGTCGAACAATAACGGGAGCGCATTTGCAGGCTTGAATGCAAACACACTGTTCTATAATTTGACCACATCTATTGCCATGATCATGGGGAGGTTTGGTCCTGCAATCGCCACACTTGCAATGGCAGGTTCGCTTGCAAAAAAGAAGTACGTACCGCCAAGCCCCGGTACACTTCCGACGGATCAACTGACTTTTATACTCTGGCTTGTATCAGTAATCATCATAGTAGGGGCACTTACTTTTTTCCCCGCCCTGTCGCTCGGTCCGATCGTAGAGCACATGATGATGATAGGGGGCAGGTAGCCATGAGCAAAACAGCGAAAAAAAGCAAGGGCGTATTTGTCCCTGAACTGATGAAGTCAGCTTTAACAGACTCTTTCAAGAAACTCGATCCCCGTACGCTGTGGAAAAATCCGGTCATGTTCGCCGTGGAGATCGGAAGTACCATGACAACAGTGGTATTCATGAGCACCCTGATTACCGGCAAGGGAGAACCTCCATGGTTCACAGGGCTTGTTTCCCTCTGGCTCTGGCTGACCGTCATATTCTCAAACTTCGCGGAGGCACTGGCAGAAGGCAGGGGAAAAGCGCGAGCAGAAAGCCTGAGGAAGACCCGCACCGAGGTCGTGGCAAAAAAGCTGAAGAAACCCGATCTTCAGGGGGAATACGAGCTTGTGCCATCCGACAAGCTGCATAAGGGTGACCTTATCCTCGTCGATGCGCACGACATCATCGGCAGTGACGGTGAGGTTGTTGCGGGTGCTGCGCTGGTAAACGAGGCAGCCATTACCGGAGAGTCCGCACCCGTCGTACGGGAATCCGGAGGTGACCGCAGCGCAGTGACCGGCGGTACCGAGGTCATTGCAAACAGTATTGTCGTGCGGGTAACGTCCGACCCCGGAGAAACGTTCATCGACAGAATGATATCCCTCGTTGAAGGCGCCAAACGGCGCAAGACGCCGAATGAGATCGCGCTGGAAGTCCTGCTCATTGCACTGACCACGGTGTTCTTTTTCGTCGTGATTAATCTAAAACCGCTGTCCCTGTACAGCATCCAGGCCATGGGCCGCGGCACGCCGGTGACACTCACGGCACTTGTGGCACTGTTTGTGTGCCTGATCCCCACAACAATAGCGGCACTCTTGCCTGCAATAGGTATCGCAGGCATGGACAGGCTTTTCCAGAAAAATGTCATAGCACTATCAGGCAGGGCCATCGAGGCGGCAGGGGACGTTAATGTGCTGCTGCTGGACAAGACGGGCACCATAACGCTCGGCAACCGGGAGGCGGTTGCATTCATACCGGTATCCGGCCGTTCGGATAAAGAGCTTGCAGAGGCAGCGCTCATGGCATCGCTTGCGGACGAAACACCGGAGGGAAGAAGCATCACCGTGCTCGCCAAACAGAAGTACGGCCTCAGGGTCATGGAATTGCCTCACAGCGCGGTCACGATCCCGTTCAGTGCAGTTACAAGGATGAGCGGCGTCGACATCGACGGCAAAGCTTACCGCAAGGGGGCCGCGGACTCAATCGTGGCTTACATCAGGGAAAGCAAGGGTGTTGTCCCGGATGATCTTGACCGGCATGTAACGGACATTGCCCAATCAGGGGGCACACCCCTTGTCGTGAGCAAGGGCCTGGATGTCCTCGGGGTAATCCATCTCAAGGACATTCTCAAGGGCGGCATTCAGGAACGTTTCCAGCAGCTCCGGAGCATCGGCATCAGGACAGTCATGATCACGGGTGACAACCAGCTGACGGCCGCTGCAATCGCAGCAGAGGCGCGTGTGGACGATTTCCTCGCGCAGGCCAGGCCCGAGGACAAGCTGCGGCTTATACGCGAGAACCAGGAACAGGGGTACATGGTGGCAATGACCGGTGACGGGACCAACGATGCGCCCGCACTCGCACAGGCGGACGTCGCGGTCGCGATGAATACGGGAACGCAGCCCGCGCGGGAAGCAGCGAACATCATAGACCTTGACAGTAACCCGACCAAGCTCCTGGACATCGTGGAGATCGGCAAGCAGATCCTTATGACACGCGGAACACTGACGACCTTCAGTATTTCCAATGATGTCGCGAAGTACTTTGCCATCATACCGGCTGCCTTTGCGCCGATATACCCGCAGTTGCAGGTGCTCAACATCATGCACCTTGCCAGCCCTTACAGCGCCATCCTGTCCGCCGTTATCTTCAATGCTCTTATCATACCGTTCCTCATACCACTTGCGTTGAAAGGCACACGGTACAGGCCCCTGCCCGCTGAGAGGCTTTTGCTGTACAACCTGTTCGTGTACGGGCTTGGCGGACTTATAACACCGTTCATCGGCATAAAACTGATCGATATGCTGATCCATTTGATTATGTAGGAAAGCGAGGATACTATGATAAAAAAAGAAATAAAAACAGGCATCAAGGTGTTCATAGTTATGACGATACTGACCGGGGTGATTTATCCGGCAGTGGTAACAGCACTTGCGCAGTTCATTTTTCCGAAACAGGCATCGGGGAGTATCATCTTTAAACCAGACGGTACACCGGCAGGGTCGGAACTGATAGGTCAGCCGTTCACCGGTCAGGGGTATTTTTGGTCCAGGCCGTCGCCAACCCCAGGTTTTCCCTATAACCCCATGGCTTCGGGCGGGTCGAACCTTGGACCAACCAATCAAGCCCTTCTCGACAGGATAAGCATACGTGTCCATACCTTGATTGCAGCAGGCATCACATCCCCGGTTCCATCTGATCTGGTCATGGGATCCGGCAGCGGGCTTGACCCGGACATCGGTCTGCAAAGTGCGCTCGTCCAGGTGATGCGCATCGCTCAGGCGAGACACCTGCCGGAAGCAATGGTCTACGGCCTGGTGAAAAAATATACCGTGGGGGATTCATACATACCACTTACCGTACCAAGGGTGAATGTGTTGAAATTAAACCTCGCATTGGATAAACTGCAGTAAGCTATGGCTGATGAAGAATACAAAAGACCATCCCCTGATAAGCTGCTGAAGCTCTCGCAGCAGGCGGAAGCCTCAAAGCACCGGGGCAGGCTCACCGTATACTTCGGGTTTGCACCGGGCGTCGGCAAGACATTCGCGATGCTGAATGACGCGCGCCTGCATAAAAGCGAAGGTGCCGACATGGTCGTGGGGTATGCGGAAACCCACGGCAGAAAGGAGACCGATGCACTGCTCGAAGGTCTGGAGATAATCCAGCCCCTGACCATCGAGTACATGGGCGTAAAACTCAGGGAACTTGACACGGCAAAGGTCCTGGAACGCAAACCCGCACTTGTCATCGTGGATGAGCTTGCGCACACGAACGCACCGGGCTCTCACAATGCAAAGCGGTACATGGACATAGAGGAGATACTGAACGCCGGCATCGATGTCTATACGACCGTGAACGTCCAGCACATCGAGAGCCTGAACGATATCATTTCCCAGATCACGGGCATCAGGGTGCGGGAAACGGTACCCGACACCTTCATCGAATCCGCTCAGGAGATCAAACTTATCGATCTTACGCCCGAAGAACTGCTGAACAGACTCGCGGAAGGCAAGGTCTACGTCAAGGACATGGCAGGACTTGCGGTGAACAGCTTTTTCCGCTCCGGAAACCTGTTCGCACTCAGGCAGCTTGCACTCAGGATCGTGGCAGACCGGGTGGACGAGCGGATGCGGGGTTACATGCAGGCGCACGCGATTGCCGGACCATGGCCTGCACGGGAATTCGTCCTTGTTGCCGTCTATGCCAGTCCCTATGCGGAGAAACTGGTACGCTCTGCGTTCAGATTCGCGAATGAGCTCAATGCAGAATGGATAGCGTTCTATGCCGAGACCGAAGGTCACAAGAAACTGTCCGCGCAGGAAATCGAATGGCTGGACAGGGCAATGGATCTGGCGAAGAAGCTCGGTGCAGGAGTCGTGTGGATAAAGGCTGATGATGTGGTACAGGCAATTGTTGATTATATCCGGGACAATAATGTAACGAAGATCGTCATGGGAAAAAGCCGTCATTTCGGATTGTTTCCCTCAATCTCGCAAAAGGTCCTGACCAGGACACCCAATGTAGACGTCTACATGATAGATGCGAAAATCGACAGCGAAAAATCACGATTGGCGATCAGAAAGCCGTTGATCACCTCAAGCCCGAAGAAATATGCAGTGGGTGTCCTCGCTGTTACCGTGATGTCGTTTGTGGCATTTCTTCTCCGCAACAGCCTCAGCCAGATCAACCTGTTGTTTTTGCTTCTGCTGCCGGTTATCGTGAGTGCAATTTATATCGGCAGAGGACCGTCCTTTGTTTCGGCCATACTCAGTTTACTGATTTTCGACTATCTGTTTGTGAAACCCTATTACAGCTTTGCAATCTCCGACACAGGGTATTTCTTTTCCTATACCCTTTATATGGCCATCGCCATAGTAATAAGCAACCTGGCGTATAAGCTGCGGAACAAGATCGGATCGCTGAAAAGGAGCGAAGCAAGGAACATTGCTTTTTACGGATTAAGCAGAGACCTGGTCACGGCCGGTAACGTGGAACAGGTGCTCGCGATCCTGGTTCGCCATACCACGCAGATATTCCGCTGCGACCTCGCGATCTTTTTGCCTTCCGGCGATAAACTGGCTGTAAAAACGAAAACCGCCGGCTTCGAGATCAATGACAAGGTACAAGGCGTTGCAGCGTGGGTATTACTCAATAAGCAGGCCGCGGGCCATGGAACAAGCAGGCTGCCGCAGGAACGGGGCACCTATCTGCCGATGATGGTGGAAGATACTATCATAGGAGTGATCGGTTTCCTGTCCGACAACTCTGAACAGATGATACACCCCGAGAACATGGCGGTCATGGAGACCATTGCACGCCTCGGAGCCATGGCTATTGAACGGAACAGGCCAAAATAGAAACCGTCCAGCGGCCCCGGAAATGATGTACCTAAATCCGTATACTTAGACGCAAGATTGGACGCGAGATTATTTTTTGGACGCGGGTAGACGCAAGATTTTTACACCTTATTGCCCGCTGAACCGCTTGTAATAAGCATCAGAAGGATTTTATGCATTTTTACCATCCATTTTTTGTCTTATTTCAGATTCTTGCGTCTAAAGGGATGAAACGATTATTACACTTATATTTCAATCAATTAGACGCGAGAATGCACGCGAGATTATTGTGTTTAGACGCGAGATTTGTGTTTCCTCTCCTGTTACGGGTACCCATCCGGGGGATGGGTGGGGAAAAAGGTGAGGTCTTGTTTATCCCCTCTAAAAAGAGTGGCACAGGGGTGTGAGAAATTCCTTCCCCTTTTAGGGGAAGGTTAGGATGAGGTCTCACTCTTCATTTTTATAGAAAATTCCATCGTAATTTACCCCGTTAGAAACTTTATAATTTTATTGAGCTCAACCAAGCTTGTCCTTTCTAACGGGGTTTGATATATG